>NZ_JACHIA010000015.1 GCF_014202995.1 Longimicrobium terrae | reverse complement strand
CGGCTTTCCTCTGGGCACCGAGCAGAACTTTTTTTGGACCTGCATTTCGGATCCGCGCCAGCAAACGACCACTTTTTTAGCGCCCTGCTAGGCGAGACTGCCAATAATCTGCTAAGGAACGCGCATCGCTCGCGACAGCGTCGAGATAATTAGCGATCTGCTCCTTCTCGCTCTTCCCATGATCCAAGAGAGCTTGAAGAAGCTTGTCTATGGAAAATGTAGCGGACATAGAATCCCCAAAGGCTAGGATGTAGTCCAGAAAATACGGCTATAAAGCAGCCCAGGCAGTAGCGCGCGAGTACAGTATGCGCAGCAGATTGCTGAGCGTGGTGACGCTGCCCACGGACGAGCGCGTGGTGGATGAGCCACGCTGCTGCTGCAGGGCGACGGCGGGCGGCAGGCCGTCGATGGAATCAACCTGCGGCACGCCCATCTGGTTGAACAGGCGGCGCGCGTACGGTGCCACGGATTCCAGGTAGCGGCGCTGCGCCTCGGCGTACAGCGTGCCGAACGCGAGCGACGACTTGCCCGATCCCGACACGCCCGTGAACACGACGAGGACGTCGCGCGGGATGTCGACGTCCACGTTTTTGAGATTGTGCTCCCGCGCCCCCCGCACCCGCACGAACCCCGTCCGCCGCGCGTTTTCCTCCGCGTCCCCTGCCCCGCCGCTCTTTCCTGCCCTCATCCGCTCCGCTCGCCGGTGTGTTTCCGCGGTATCCAGACCTTCCCGTTCGGTAAATAGAACTGTTTACACACTCAGTCATCCTAATCCGCTACGGAGCCGGAATGCCAAATACTGGAGCCGTGTCGCACGGCGCTCCAGCCCCGCCGCCAGTTGCTCCGCGCTCTGTGACGTCGGATTACGGTTACCGGACAACCACGCTTCGATCGCGGCTCGGCTGATCTCCGCATCTTTCGCGAGGAGCGTGCGCGGCAGTTCGCTCTCCTGAATGATCTCCCGCACGAGCCGTTGCAGGTTCTCCGATTGACCCACGCGCCGCCTCCAGCGAGCGGTATGGAAATTCGTTGACAACCACATGTAAACGGATTACCATACAGAGACAAGGAAGGGCAGTCGCTCACCCCGCCAAGAGTTCGCGACTGCCCTCTATCTCCCAACCCGCCGGATGGCTGATCAGGATGTCTACACGATAGGCCTCCTCAGCCGAAGGCGCAAGCAACGGAGGATACGATGAACACGAAGGGAGCCTCACCCGCGCGCCTGCTGGAGATGCTGTCAGACCGCTTCGGCGCGCTGGAGGCCGTCGCGTACTCCTCAATCAAGCTCTCCCGCTACGTGTCGGAGGAGGAGATGTCGATGGACCTGCTGGTGGCGGAAGCCGTGCTGGAGTTCGGGGAGGAGCTGCGCAACGTGCAGGAGGCCGCGGGCGAGTGGACCGACGAAGTGCTGGCTCGAGGCTACCGCCTGGGGGGCGAAGCGTGAGACAAGCCTAGCCAGGCGCCGCTGTTGCAGATACTTAGCGAATCACCGCTTATGCGACCAGACCGTCCGGATGCTCGGAAGCACGCCTTTATCGGACGGACGCTGCTCCAGTCAGCGTCCTGAACATCGGCTGCCATCGACACTGGCCGCCGAGAAGCGAGGAGCGCTCCACAGACGTTGGACACCGGCTGAGGCTACTTCGGAGTACAGCGGATCGCGAACGCGTGTCTTTTTCGTGTCCCGGTCCCCTCAGCGCGCAAGTAGATGATGTAGCATTCTCCGCGGGAGTCCGGAAAATCGTAGCGGGTTCCCGGCTCCATTCCCCACGGTGACCCGCCGCCCCTGTTGACTGACAGCTGATCGCCGTCGTCATTCGTGATCCCGAATGCACTCCCCTGATCTCCCAATACGACGGATTCGTTGAGCCGTAGCCAGAGATCTGGCTCATTCGATGGTACGCCCAGCGGAGGCGGGGGCCGGAAACCCATCTCGGTGGGTCGGATCGCAAAAAAGCCGCTGAGGATGCGATCGAGGGCGTCGCTGCGGAGCACGATACCCTGCCCTGGCTTGGCTTGCGGGTCGTAATCCTCGGTAGAGAGTAGAATTCCGGCAAAGACCCCATTCACTAGGAGTTGACCGCCGCTCATACCAGTGGAGAGCTGATCGCTGGAAAGCCGCGGCTCAATCGTCACCTGCCGTGCCTGAACGCGGCGGATCCAGACAGGAATCGATATCACGTCGTCTTCCACCCGCGTACGTAGCACCGCGTTGACCGAGGCGTCGTTCAGGCGGGCAGACAGGTCAGCAGGGATGCTCCACGCCTGGCAGTTGACCTTGCCAGACGTCGACGTCTGCAGCACCGCTAGATCCGCTCTCGGATCCGAATAGGCAATAGTTGCTTCTCCGGTGACTTGGTCTTCAGCCGTGAAGGTGATGACCGAGGTAGAGTCGGAAACGACATGTAGCGGCGCGACGATGTAGCACTCTCCCGAAGCTCGGGGGCGGGTAAATCCCTGGCCGATTTGCTGGCGCCCGCGCAGTTGGATGATCTGTGCGTGCGCTGACGAGGAAATCATCAAGGCACAAGTCGCGTACAAATACGGTTTATAGTTCATTCGTCACGCTCGTTTGAATTCCTGTCCGCACCCAGCGCCTTCCAGGTGCCGAGCAGGCTGATCAGAAAGATTAGCGTGGCCCACCACCTCTGCAGAAATGGATCGGCCGCCGCTCGCTCCGCCATCGACATCCCAACTGGGTATTCGCCGCCGCCTGGACGTCCCACCCTGACCGAGCGGGCAACGGCACGGTAGACAACAGTGAGTGCGGGGCGCTCATCCGCCCTGATCAACCCGCTCTGGGAGGAGTCAGGAGCAGTGATGCTCACTTCATCTCCCGGATCCAAGTCTCGACTCCCCGCCGTAAAAACCGTTGAGCCGACAATGGCTTTCGCGAGCTTCGTGATCTTGCCGGAACGAAGGATGGCGATATGGGGATCGGTTTCTCGATGGATCGCCCTTCCGGTCTGGAGCGCACCCTCCACGGCGAACACAAGCGGTTTGCCGGCATGCGACCGTTCTTCGACGTTCGCAATCGCAATCGTAACGTTGCCGTATAGCGAGATCGAAGCCTTCGAATGCTCCTCGAATTCCCCTACGCGGACGGGTGCCTCTCCGGCATTGTCGGCCCTCTCGCGCGGGGCTTCGAGTTTCAGCGATAGGGGGCCCGACGAAAGGCGCTCGATCGTCACCACGACGGGATCGGTGAACTTCAGGGCTCCGGAAACGACCCTGCCAACCGAATCGTCACCCACAAAGATCACCGCGCTATCCAGTTCCCACTCGTGAACTGCGGCCGCAGCTGGATCCGGGGAGTACCGGACGTACTCACTCTCGGCAGTGATGTCGAACGTGGTGCTGTTTCTGGGATAGGCGACGAGAATCGCGGTGATTACTAGGACGCAGACCAAGAGAATACGTAGCGGCGAGAACTTCATTGCCGAATTCCGGCTGGCGTTCCGACGAAAACGCTGTCGTACGCGAACCTACCCCCACCCGGGTTGCGCCGGATCCTGAGTACAGTTCTCTCTCCCACAGCCCACACCGGAACCCGGCAGACACGGGAATATACGACGTAGGAGTCGCCAGTTTCACGGCAGCCCACACTCTGGACTTCTCCGGCACTGCTGCGCCAACTTACGTTAGTAAAATCGCGCGAGTTGATGTAGACAAAAATAGAATCGTGGGAAGCCGCGCGGCTGCCCCACAAGGGTAGAGCGTGGGTCGCTAGATCATCCCGGCAGTCAGGAGTCAACGTAGCCGAGATCACGAGATCCCGCACACGATATCTGCGGAATTCATTCCTGTACCGCCTTGGTGCGGTAAGCAGCACACTATGTCCCGCACTCGGCCGGATCTCGAACATCGCTCTCGCCCAATAACGCCCATCCTGCGAGTTCACGACCACGCACAGCATTCCTGCGCTGTTGGGCGGAAGCAAAACGGTAATCTGCGCGGGGTCCACGAGGGCGTCTTGGTCGCCCGTCATGACGCCGGGAACCAGCACGCCAGAGAGCGCGCGGCGGGGCGGTCTCCGCTCCTCCCAACGCCCGCCTAAAGGGACGAGGGGTTCCTGCGTCTGCGCAACGATACACCGAAAAAACGCCGCCTCCATCAGCACAACGGCGATGCAAAAGAAAACTCCCCACCCCGGATTTCGCATGGATCGCTGTCTTTAAGCTGTTTCAGAGAAGATTGGCCGACAGATGAAGAGAGGATGATAATGGTCCTGTAAAGAGGATCCTCGCAAGGGGCGAGGTGGGCCAAGCACCCGGCTCGCCAGCAAACGCTACGGTATCGCCCTTTGTCATCGACCCTCGGTGGAGGATCTGCAGCGCCCGCAGGTGTGTCTTGCCGTACGCGTGCGGCAACATCCCGCGAATCTTCTTGACCGCGCCGAGACAATCTGTTTGCGCATTGTGTCTTGATAAGAAGATGCACAACGGAAAAGATGGAATGTAGAATGCTGTCCCGCGACTCCCCAGCACCCCCTTTGGTAGCGGCGCTGCGCCTCGGCGTACAGCGTGCCGAACGCGAGCGACGACTTGCCCGATCCCGACACGCCGGTGAACACCACCAGCGCTTCGCGGGGGATGTCGACGTCCACATTCTTGAGGTTGTGCTCCCGCGCCCCCCGCACCCGCACGAACCCCGCCCGCGGCGCGCCCTCCGCCGCGTCCGTCGTCCCGCCGCTCTTTCCTGCCTTCATCCGTCCCGCCCGTAGGTGTGTTCCTGGAGATCGGCAGGGATGATGAGGATCATCGGATGCAGATGCAACCTGTCCGTCATCCGCCCCGCCGTGGCGATGCGGATCATGGGGGCGGACCATGACGGGGTTGGCAAGATCGAACTCTGCCGGGTCAGGGCGGACCCTCGCCGTGCACCAGGCGGTGCAGCGAAGCGGCTAGGTCGTCGATGCTGGGGCCAGGCGACCGATTCCACGTCGGGATCGGTGGCGATGTGGTCCGGGGGCAGCCCGGACGCGATGGCGACCGGCACGCCGGGACGCACGCTCCGGACGGCGCGTGCCAGGTCCAGACCCGACATCGCGGGCATCTGCAGGTCGGTGACCACCGCATCGAAATCATGCGGGGCCGTCCGGAACTCCTGGAGCGCCGCCACCGGGTCCGTGAACGCCGTGCAGCGGTAGCCCAGGTGGGCGAGAATCCGCGTCATGATGTGGCACAGGGCCGGCTCGTCATCCACGTACATGATGTGCTGGCCGGCGCCCCGCGGCATCGGGGCGGGATTGTCGGCCTGTTGGCGTGCGGCTTCCGGCGCGGCGGGGAGATGGATGTCGAACCGGCTGCCCTCGCCGGGCTCGCTGGTCACGGAGATGCTGCCGCCGTGGTCACGGACGATTCCATGCACGACCGAGAGGCCGAGCCCGGTACCCGCGTGCCCCTTGGTGGTAAAGAAGGGCTCGAAGAGGCGTTCGCGGATTTCCGGGCGCATGCCGCAGCCCGTATCCGTCACCGTGAGCCGCAGGTACCGCCCCGGCTTGAGCTCCGCCGCAAAGCCGGCCGCCGCCGTTTCCACGTCGATCACGCCGAGTTCCACCGACAGAACCCCGCCCTGCTCCCGCATGGCGTAGGCGGCGTTGGTGCCCAGGTTCATCATCACCTGGTGCATCTGGGTCGCGTCAGCACGCACCGGCGGCGGGTGCGGCGTGGCGTGGGAGCGGATCTCGATGCTCCGCGGCAGCGTCGCGCGCAGCAACTGCAGCGCCTCTTCCACGACCGGCCCCAGGGGCATCACGTCGCGGCTGGACTGCTGTCCCCGGCTGAACAGCAGGATGCGGCGCACCAGGTCGCGCGCCCGGACGCAGGCCTTCAGGATCTCGTCGATGCTTTCGCGCTGCTCGCCGCCGGGCCGAGCCTCGAGCAGCGCGAGTTCGCCGTAGCCGTGGATGGCGGTGAGGATGTTGTTGAAGTCGTGCGCGACCCCTCCGGCCAGCGTGCCGAGGGCATCCATCTTCTGTGCCTGCCGGAGCTGTTCTTCCACCGCCTGCCGCCGCTGCTCCACCACGTAGCGCTCCACGTGGGACCGGAGCATCTCGGCCAGGGAGTCGATCAGTGCGCGTTCTTCGACCAGAAACGGCCCTTCTTCGGCGGCGGGGTGCTCATGCTGATAGGCAACCTGGAGCACGCCGGGGCCGTTGCTGGTGCTGAACCCGGCGGTCTGCATCCACGGCGTCGTGGACCAGCCGGGCGACACGGCCTCGAGGTCGCCGTACGCGATCCTCGCGCGGGCATCGCCTGCGTGCAGCCAGGCGGCCGGCATGCGGGCCACCAGTTCCGTCAGCAGAAGCCGGTCGACGCCGCTTGCATGTTGAAGCAGGTGCGCGGCTTCATGAAGCAGGTGCAGTTCCTTGACGCGTTCGCCCAGGCGCAGGACCAGGCGCTCCCGCTCCGCTTCGCCCTGCTTTCTCTCCGTCACGTCCATCACCATGCCGAACGCGGCGGCGGGCTGGCCGTTCTCCCCTTCCACCAGGTGCGCCGCGGCTTCCACGTGCCGCAGGGCTCCGTCTGGCCGCACCACGCGATAGTGGGTGCGGCCGTGCATCCTGCCCGGCGGGGAAAGCGCCAGGTCATCCAGGACGCGGGCGCGGTCCTCGGGGTGAACGTGCCGGAGCCACGCCTCGATGCGCACTTCTCCGTCCGGCTCCGCGGCGATGCCCGTGAGCGCCAGGGCGCGGCCATCCAGACGGACCCCGTCGCTTCCCGGCACGTGTTCAAAGATTCCGATCCCCCCGGCGTCCAGGGCACGCTCGAGGCGCAGCTCGGTGGCGCGCCGCATGGCGAGTTCGCTCTGCGCGGCATCCAGCGCCCGCTGCAGCCGGTCGGTCGCGATGTGCAGGGTCTGCAGCGACACGGCGATGAACACGCAGCCCATCAGCCAGCGTGAGATCACGTCGTACGAATCGGAGTCCCGGGGCAGCGGCAGTCCCATCCGTTCGGAGATGACCAGCGCCAGCCCCAGTGCCGCGCAGACCCCCGTCACCAGGACGCCCGCCCGAATGCCGAGCAGCAGGCCCGCCACCATCACGAAGACGCCGTACGCCTGAACGCCGGTGCTGCGGATTCCTCCGGCGGTGAGGGCGTTGTAGGTGAGCAGGGAGATGATGACCCACAGGTAGATCCACGACGCCAGACGAACACGGCCGCGGCCGGCCAGCCACAGGGTAAGGAGCACCGTCGCGTCCACCACGATCAGCACTCGCGCCGCGCGCCACACGCTGTCGGGCTGGATGGCCGCGATTACCGGCATGATCACCGTGACGACAAGCGCGGTGAACAGAGACACGCGGCGAAACAGGCGCACGTCGTCGGCCTTGCCCGCGTCCGTCGGCGGCGGTTCGCCGGTGGAAGCCGGACGCGGGGTGCCGCTGTGGGATGGTGAGATCACGGTGCAGCCTTTCCGCCGCTGGGCGCGCTGCCAGAGAGTGCACAATCCCGTGCGCCGGCCGGAACCGCATCTCACACCGGTGCCGCCCGGAGGCTGAGGACGCCTGAAACCTCGTCGGGGACGGAGGCCACGCGCCGGTGGATGATCTGGATCGGCGACCCGCAGCCACCAGGGAATGTGGCGTGTACTGGCAGCGCAACACCCGGACCGCTTCCGCCGTCGTGCGTTGGAAAGCGCGATTGGGAGTCGGACGGATGGCGTAGAGTTCGCGAACCTGTGTAACGACCGGCGCCAAGAGGATGTCGATGCACCCGCGCCGTTCTACCGATCCGACGGAGTTCCCGGGCTACAGCGGGCCGGAGGCGGACGACGACGTGCCTGATCCCGGCGCGCCCGCAGACACGACGGGGACGTCGCGCGGGATGCCGACGTCCACGTTCTTGAGGTTGTGCTCCCGCGCCCCCCACCCGCACGAACCCCGTCCGCCGCGCGCCCTCCGCCGCGTCCTCTGCCCCGGCGCTCTTCCCTGCCTTCATTCCGTTCAGCCCGCCAGTGGTGTTTCTGGGGATCGATCGAGTCAGTTCACTCCGCGGCGCCGCGTCTGCTCGCCGGTTTCCTTCATCTGCTCTCCGGAGCGCCGCATCCGCGGCAAGGTTCTGCAGGCGGTTCGCGCAATTGCGGCAGTCCGTCCATCTGTGACCCACGCATTCCGCGGATTGGCGCCAACGGAGGATGCTACTCAAGCCCGTGCCGAGCCCGCGCCTGCTGAAGCGTCTCGGTGCGGACGTTCTGCATGGCGCGGATATTTTGAGTTATCTGGCCGGCGGCACCGTAGAACGATTCGTCGAACGGCCGGATGCCCAGCGCACCGCAGTAGGCGGCGAGCATGCCGGGGGTGAGCCGGTCGCGCACGAGCCGCCGCTGGTACGTCGTCACATCCTCAAACGGCTGGGGCGCACCCTGCGCGGACCACGTCCAGCGGCCGTCCTCCTGCACCGCGGCGACGGAGCGAACGACGTTGAGCCAGTCCGTCTGCTCCGCGCCGTACATCGCAAAGCTTCTTGCCGCGTCGCGCGCGGGTGTGCCCTCCCTGCATCCGATGGCGAAGCCGCGGCAGCCCAGCTGCCGCGCAAGGTACGACACCGGCCCGAACGTGTCGCTTCCATCAACGAAGTTGTCAAAATACGCCGTCCACGACCCGGTTGTCTCCACCCACACGTGTCGCGACAGAGGAGCGGTGAGTGGGAGCAGGCTGTCGAGCAGGGTGGGCAGCGTGCCGCTGACCGGACGGCTCCGGTATCCGCCCAGAGAAGCACGCCAACGGCTATCGGCTTCAACAACCTGTGCGAAATCCGCTTCCAGGAACCCGATTGCGTCCGTGATCGGGGCGTACCGTCCACCTGGGAGCATCACGCCTGTCATGTCGGGCATGTTGTTGGATGTCATGAGACCTCGCCCGATGCGCACCCGACATCCACCGCGCATTGCGGAATGCGAACTCGCCGGGCCCTGACCCGCCGCGTCAAAGCAGGGCGGGATAAGCAATGGCGCAGGTTGCCGATCTGCCACTTGTTGTGCGTTGATGATGAGGACAGGCGGATGGAGACGCAACCGCGCGTCGATCTCCGATCACCGTAGCCATGCCGATCAGAGCTCGATTCCTCCGCCGCCACACGGGCGTGTGGCGGTGGTTCAGTCCGTTCTACTCGCCTGGTCCTGACCTGTCGCGGGGCCCGCTCACCTTCCTGACAGAGGCGACCGGATGGCGGGATTCCTCAACCCATGCGGGCAACGAGATCGCGCGCGGCGGCGGGCCACGAGGGGAAGTCGAAGCGGAACCCGGCGTCGAGTAGCCGTGACGGGACGACGCGGCGGCTCTTGAGAAGGAGTTCGGCGTCGGTGCGGTGGAGGACCGCGGCCATCTCGACCATCCACCGCGTCCCGCCCAGGCCGATGGGAATGCCCGCCGCGGTACGCAATGCACGCATGAACTCCCGCTGCGGCAGGGGTTCCGGCGCGGCGAGGTTCACGGCGCCCTCCACGTCGTCGCGGTCCAGCAGCCAGATGACCGCGCGCGCAAGATCGCGTTCGTGGATCCACGACATGTACTGCCTCCCGCCAGCGATGGGCCCGCCAAGCCCCAGACGCGTGAGGCGGTGGAGGATGCCAAAGGTCCCGTCGCGGTCCGGGGCCATCGCGATGGCCATCCGCATGGCCACCCTTCGCGTGTGCGGCGTGTTGGCGGCCGCCAGTTCGCGCTCCCACGCCTCCGCGATCTCGATGCTGTAGCGCCAGTAGCCGGGCACGTCCGGCTCGTGGCCGCCGAGGATGCCGGTCACATCGTCGTTGGGTGCGTCGAAGCGGTGCGAGTAGATGGTTGCGGTGCTGGCCTGGAGCCACACGCGGGGTGGCCGCGACGCAGCCTTGATGGCCTGTGCGACCGCGCGCGTGGAATCGATGCGCGACGCCAGCATCTCCGTGAGATTGTCTTTGTTGTAGCGGCAGTTCACGCTGCGCCCGGCCAGGTTGATCACCGCGTCGGCGCCGTCCACCTCGCGCGCCCACGCCCCAAGCGTCCGGCCGTCCCAGGCGACGACGCCCGGCTCGCGCGCGGCACCGCGGCTGAGCACCACGACCTCGTCTCCGCGGCGCCGGAGGGCCTCGGCGAGCACCCGCCCAATCTGCCCCGTCCCCCCGGGTATCACGATTTTCATCGGCATCCTGCCACCAGCCCTCGCAAGAGTTGAACGCGTTCAATTATATCTACGGCGAAGGATATGTCGCGTTCTCACCCCGGTCAAGCCTTTTGTTGAACGCGTTCACTTATGCTCTTCCACGGACCTCCCCAAACGCAGAACGCCGCCCTGCAGAGGGCGGCGTTCTCCATGAGCTCACGAACGGACGGGCTCAGTTTCGGTGTCGGAGAATCCTGGAAAGGGGCACTGCCTACGGCACCAGTGATTCGAAGCAACCGCGCTGCACCTCCGGCGTACGCGTGCCCAACGCGAGTGACGGCCTGAGATCCCAACGTGCCCGTGATCATGACTGGCACGTCGCCCGGGATGTCGACATCCGCTTTCTTCAGGTTGCGCTCCCGCGATCCCACACGCGCACGAACCCGCGTCACTTCCTGGTTCAGTTTGGCTCGCACGCTGGATGTCTGTTACAAACTTGATTTGCATGCGCGTTTGCAATCGGACAACTCTTGCACGAGTGCGTGCCGTGAGATATCGTATGTTTATCTGAAGCTGAGATGATCGCCCATATGCTGTACCTTCCTGGGCCGTCTCCCTCCATTGATCATCTCCGCCTGCCAATTACCGAAGCCGAGCGGCTTTCGGGCGCGGCGCTGTCGCGCATTACCACCCGCACTTGCGGGCCACACGTTCCCCTTAAGAGGACTGCATGCGACGGATTCTTCCCTTCGCGATATTTGCGCTGCTTCCGTTCGCCGGGTGCGTCAGCGCACGAGCGACCATGCTCGGCCAAAACGAGCAGCTTCCCCCCGTGCTCGAAACTGACGTGCGGGTGTTTCTGAGCGAGGGCCAGGTCCCGGCGGAGTGCTCGCCCTATGCGCTCATCCATACGACCGGCGCGGCCAACATGACCGACGAGACGGACATGATCGCAGCCGCCCGCCGGCGGGCCGGAAAGATCGGGGCCAACGGTGTGCTTCTGGGCGAGGTGAAGGAGCCGGGCACCGGAACGCAGGTTGTTTCTGCCATTTTCGGTGTACCGGCCAACCGGAAGGGCCAGCTTGTGGCGTACCGGTGCGAAGCGGGGGGAGCGGCACCCTCATCTGGTGGAGCCGCGACTGTGTCGATGGATGAGCTTCCCATCTACTACGTCGACTGAGCAGGCGGGTCGCGGATCGCGATCGGCAAAGAGGCCCCGGCGAACGTTCGCTGGGGCCTCTTCCGCTTCAGGCAACCAGTTGCCGGACTCCCTCCATCCAGCCAGGGCCATCCCGCATGAATCCCAATCGCGCGCCCCGACCTCCATCCGCCTTGCCTGACTGCGGGGTTTCGGGTCGATGGATACGGTACAAGTTCGCGGAATCAGCATTCTCCGCGTGATCGATCAGCCCGACGTTCGCTCCTGCGCCCGTGCCGGTGCGCGAGCGCAGGATGACCAGCATATTCACGGCCCGGTTGGTCGTCCCCGAATCGTCCCGCGAAGATGCTCATGACCCGAAGTCACGACGCCAACACCCAGTCGCAGTTCGGGCCGCGCGCGGCCCTGTACGTCACCAGCGCCATGCACGCCGCAGGCCCGGACCTCGACGCGCTGGACGAGATCGCCGCCGAGATGCGCCCGGAGCGCGCGCTGGACCTCGGATGCGGGGGCGGGCACGTGGCCTACCGTCTCGCGCCACACGCGGGCGAGGTGATGGCGTGCGACCTTTCCGCCGAAATGCTGGCCGTGGTCGCGCAGACCGCGAGCGAGCGGGGGTTGATGAACATCCAGACTCATGAGGCGGCCGCGGAGCGCCTGCCGTTCGACGATGCCACGTTCGACCTGGTGGCGACCCGCTTCAGCGCGCACCACTGGCGCACCCTGGAGCCCGGGATCGCGGAGGCGCACCGCGTAGCCAAGCCGGGCGCGACGGTGATCTTCATCGACCCGGTCGCGCCGGGACGCGCGCTGCACGACACCCACCTGCAGGCGGTCGAGCTTCTGCGCGATACGTCGCACGTACGCGATTACACCGTGGCCGAGTGGACCGCCGCCGTGGAACGCGCCGGCTTCATCGTGCAGCGCGTGCGCCGCCACCGCATCCGGATCGACTTCGACGACTGGATCGCGCGGATGCGAACGCCCGAGCCGCTGGTCGCCGCGATCCACGCCCTGCAGGCCGCCGCGTCGGACGAGGTGCGCGCCTACTTCGCGGTCGAGCCCGACGGCTCCTTCCTCCTCGACATCATGACGCTCGAGACCACCGCCTGAACGCGGGATAACGGGAGCCGCGCCTCGGCCCATCGCCCGTACGCGCACCGCCGGGAAGGCAGGAGGGCCTTCGAGGCGGTGTCTCGATGGACATTCCTCTTCCGGAGGCGCAAGCAACGAGCAGGATGGGATGAACACTAAGGAGCCTCACCGGCATGGCTGCTCAGATGCTGTCGGACTGCTTCGGCGCGCTAGAAGCGATTACCTACTCGAAGATGAACTGGCGCGCCACGCTCTGGAGGAAGAACTGTCTATAGACGTGCAGGTCGCAGAGGCAGTGATCGAGGTTGGCAGTGACCTGCACGAGGCGTGCATACCGGTCGTGAGGAACGCATCAGCAGAGTGAAGACTTCGTCGCTCGCTCTGCGGCGGCTAGAGATATTGAGCGCCAACCCGTGCGCCCTATTAGCACAGTGCTCTGCCAACCAGACGTTCATGCTCCCGCATCGAGAAACGGGCTTGATGTAGCTCTTTCCTCACCTTCCCTGCTCCATAATCTTCTCCCTGCGGCATTTCCTCCCCCGGCATCGGTGCGGATCGTGTGCGGCATTACTTTAGGTCTGTTGCGAGTTCAGGAACCAGATCTTCTGGCTTAAGTGGGACGGTAGTGACATCTACACTAATTGTTAGAACTTGCTTCACCGGTGCTGGCAGGCGGTCTCCGTAGATGAGCACCGCAAGGCGCATCACCCCCGATTCTGCTGCAGTAACGTATAGAGTGCGATCGGCGATGACTGTTCGGCCTGGCTGCAACGCTCCCACGTCTAGTTCGCTGTGATAGTCTTCGGTTCTCCGCCTCGCTGAAGATCGGCTGAATTGGAAGATTGTAGACATAGAGTTCATCGTCTTGGACGGCTGGCCAGGGATCTCGTCTGATCCCAATATTTTGGTCCCCCGCGGTCCGTCCAAGAGCGACACCTCGAGAAGCACATCACGGACACCTACGTTGCCAAGATTCTGAGCTCCCAGCCGGAGAGGATGAAAGGAGCGCAAGAACGCTTGATATCGCGCGTATTCTCGGTAAAAATTTGGGTTGGCGGAGGAGGAGCTAAACACCGTGATAGTCAGGCTATTAGGCTTCTTTTTTTCTTCCTGAAAATCGGGAATAGCCTTGACCTCATACTCTACGCGATCGAGAGCAACAGAGAGTTCTTCTCCCAAAAGGTCGTCCACCAGGGCGTCTGCGAATTCGACATGGACAAGAGGCCGTCGCTCATCGACTTCCTCGTCAATCACTTGCCCTTCGGCAGCAGCGAGCATGAGCTTTCGAACGTGCATCTCAAGCTGCCTGGACAACTTGTCACGAAACTCGACGATGGTCGCGTAGTTCTCTACCAGGCCCTGCGGATAGGTGGCGGATTGGTATTCGCGAAGCGCACGCAGCTGATCGAGGTCGATCGAAGTCGGATCTACTCTCGCGCGGGAGAAATACAGCATGACGGGCTTTCCCGCCCGTCCAGCATGATCAATCTCTTCTAACGTTCCACTAGTATGCTCGCCAGTTGGTGATCCTAAGCGCGTCCAGAAGATGCCGATCAGGAGGTCGGCGTGATCGATGACTTCTCGATTGATCGTTTCTTGGGGGCGCTCACCTAAAGTGGGCGCTGTGTGTGTTTCCCACCGCAACGGCAACAACACCGCTTTGCGGTCTGCCGAGTGAAGATCGTTCCATTCTTGGATGGCCTTCACCACCGTCGCCCGCTCTTCTTCCACATCAGACGGTGATGCAATTGCGATCCTAAAAACACGTGCAGGGTAACTCATGTGTCCTCTGGCGAATCAGTGAGCTTTGATAAACCGTAGGTGATGTCCACGCGCTTGCCCCGCTTGCAACGCGATATTCAGGCTGCGATCATGCGATCTAGTAATCTGGTGGCCCAAGGGAATGTCGGTGTACGATCACTGCAGCAACCCGTGCTCCAGTTGCGGGGAAAAGCACGCTCAGCAAAGCCCCCTGAATTGATCGCCTTGTGCTCACCACGCGTACGCCGCAGCATCTTCGATCAGGATCGTGGGTCTCAACGCGGCCGCAGTTCCCGCACGCGCTACATGTCGACCAATCTACCATCCCTCGTCCGCTCCGGCATCAGGAAGACTCCACTCGCCGTCCGGCGCTGATACAGCCCGCTCGGGGGCGCGGGCGGACGATTGGGCGAGCGACGCTTGAGCGCGGCGCGGGGACAGGCCACCGTTGGCGCACGTAGCTGTTCCGTTTCCCGCAACCGTGCGTGCGATGATCAATCCTATCAGCCGTCTTCTGATCCCCCTTCTGCTCACGTGCGCGCTGGCGGGCGCCGCACACGCGCGGGGGCGGCCCGAGGTCACGGGCAACTGGCTGGTGCGCGTGGCGGGGGCGCAGCCGTTCTCGGTGGTGCTGTCGGTGGATGAGCACGGCGGCGTGCTGACGCCCCGCGCCATGTCGCGGCAGCAGACCATCGTGCCGACCTCCGCGGCGCTGACCGGTTCGGGGTTCGTGGTGCGCGCGGCGGCGTGGGAGCGCGAGTGGGCGCTGGACGTGGCCGTGCGCGGCGATTCGCTGCGGGGCAGCTGGAGCGGCGCCGGGCAGCCGTCCCTCCCTGCGTCCGGGGTGCGCCTGCCGCGCGAAACGCTGGCGCCGTTGACCGGGACGGCGGTGTTCGACAGTGTTGTACGCGTGCTGGAACGGCACTTCTACGATCCCGGGTACAACGGCGCGGACTGGTCCCGGCTCGTGGCCGAGGCGCGCCCCCACATCGCAGCCGCGCGCTCCGACGGCGAGGCGTACGCCGCCATCAGCGGGATGCTGCGCGCGATCGGCACCTCGCACCTGAACTTTACCGCCGTCCCGCGCGTCGCCTCCCCTGCCCCGGCGAGCCTCGCGGCCCCGACCGCGACGAGCACGAGCGTGCCGGCCGCAGCCAGCCCCGTCGTGAGCTGGCGGATTCTGTCGCCCTCGATGGGATACATCCGCATCGAGAACTTCGGGCCGACGGGCGATGAACTGGTGCCGGAGGTGGCGCGAATGGACAGCGCGTTCGCGGCGATGGCCGTGCTGCCGGCCATCGTCATCGACCTGCGCGGCAACGAGGGCGGCTCGGTGGACCTGGCCTATCGCCTGGGACAGCACCTGATCGCCACGCCCGTGCCCGCGGGCTACTTCGTCGTCCGCCGCGGGTTCGATAGCCGCGGAATGCGCACCGCGGCCGCGCTGGACGCCGCGACGGTGCCGGTGCTTCCCAGCGACGGCTCGGTGACCGGCGCCATGCTGGCCGGCGCGGTGGATGACGCCGGGGGCGCGGCCATGCTGTACATGGGCGGCGGCCTCGCGCGCACGTACACGGGACGCATCGCCATCCTCACTGACGGGAATACGGGTAGCGCCGCGGAGGCGGTGGCCGCGATCCTCAAGGAAACGCGCGGTGCCGTCACCGTGGGCGAGCGGACGGCGGGCGCCATGCTCTCCTCCGCCGACGTGATGGTGGCGCCCGGGTGGCGGCTTCGGTATCCCGCGATGGACTTTCGCACCGCAGCCGGCGTGCGCGTGGAAGGCGACGGCGTGGCACCCGACGTCGCCGTTCCATCCACCGACAGCGCCGCGCTCCTCCGCGCCGCCGCCGACGCCCTGCGCGTACCCGCGCCCTGATCCGCATGACCCATGCATTGACCGCCGGCTCCGCCCGGCGCCGCTGGACCCTGTACGCGGCGGCGTGGCTCCCCATGATGATGGCGTACTTCGGCGCCATCATGGCCGGCGGGGGCTCCGTGCTGGAGACCTTTCTGTTGATGCTGCACAACGTCGCTCCCGCCGCGCTGGCGGGGATCGGCGTGGTGCACGTGTGCGAGCGGCTCCCGTGGGGCAGCCGCAGGCGCGACCGGCTGATGGGCATCCACACCCTGTTCGCCTTTGTCTACGCACTGGCGTGGTGGGGCGGGATGGTCGTCACGCGCTCGATCGCCGAGTCGCTGTGGGCGGGGCACCCTAGGCTGTTCGTGCTCACGTTTGACGAGGCTCGCTGGCAGATCGGCGCGGGCGCGCTGCTGTACGTGACCATCGTGGCCGTGCGGTACGCGGGCCAGGTAGATGACCGTCTCCGCGAGCAGGAGGCGCGCGCCGCCCGTGCCGAAGCGCTGCGGGCACGCGCGGAGATGCAGGCACTTCGAGCGCAGATCAACCCGCACTTCCTGTTCAACACCCTGCACTCGCTGCTGGAACTGGTGAGCGCAGGCGACGGTCGGGCGGAAGAGGCCATCGAACGCTTCGGCGCGCTCCTGCACCGTACCATCGACGTCCGCCGCAGCGCCGCCGACGACGTTCCGCTCAGCGAGGAAATCCAGCTCGTGCGCGACTACCTGTGGATTGAGCAACTGCGCCTGGGCGCGCGCTTGGTGGCGGAAATCGAGCTGGATGAGGATGCCCTGTCGGCCAAAGTGCCTTCGTTCGTGCTGCAGCCGCTGGTGGAGAACGCGGTGAAGCACGCGGCCTCCACGCGCGTGGCGCCCACCTCCATCCGGGTCAGCGCCGCGCGGGAGCGGGACCTGCTCCTGCTCTGGGTGGAGGATGACGGGCCGGGCGCCATCCTCGAACAGGTGGAGCGTGCACCGGGCGCGGGATTGCGGCTGGTGCGTGGCCGGTTGGAAGCGCGCTACGGTGACAACGAGTGGATGCGGATCACCACGGCGCCGGGCGCCGGCTTCCGCGTCGCGATCGCGCTGCCCGTGGCCGCGCCCGTCTCCGCAACCGTCGGCCAGCAATGATCCTGCGCACGGTGGTGGCGGAAGATGAACCGCTCGCCCGGCAGCGCCTGCTGCGCTTCGTCGAACACGATCCGCGCCTGGTGCTGGTGGGCGAGGCGGAGAGCGGGACGGCGGCGGTGGAGTTGATCGACCGGTTGCTGCCCGACGTGGTGTTTCTGGACGTGCAGATGCCGGAGTGCACCGGGCTTGAGGTGCTGGAGCGCGCCGCACATCATCCCGCACCCGTGTTCACGACGGCCTACGCGGAGTATGCCCTGCGCGCGTTCGAGGTGGAGGCGTACGATTATCTGGTGAAGCCGTTTGGATGGACGCGCTTTCAGGCGGCGGTGGACCGGGTGGCGCGCCGTCTCGCAACCGCTCAGGCGCCCTCGCCGATCCTGTTTGCAGCGGCTCCGTCGCCCGCGCTGGAGCCGTTTCTGGAGCGGCTGTTCGTACGGCGCGGCGGCGAGATGGTGCCCGTGAACCTGCGCGACGTGCACCGCATCGACGGCGCGGGCGACTACGTGATGCTGTGCACCGGGGGCGGGAAAGTGCTGGCGGACATCAGCCTGAACGAACTGGAGCGGCGGCTGGACCCGGCGCGCTTCCGCCGCGTGCACCGGGCGCACATCGTGAACCTGGACCACGTCTCCTCCATCCGCCCATACGACGAACGGCGCCTGTCCGTGCGCTTCGCCGACGGCTCGGAGGTGGTGGCCAGCCGCGCGGGCTCGCAGTCCCTGCGCGAGATGGTGCGCTGACCGGCCGATCGGAGGTGCGTTGCCACGGAAAAGGCCGCCCGCTCGCGTGGCGGAGGAGCGGTTCGAAATGGAGACAGGACGACGGATGGAGACGATGAGCGAGCGCATCCGCTGGGCGGATAACGCGATCCACCTCGCTGCCGCGGAGTAGAGGATGGATGCCGGCAACGATCCCGATGCGCTGTTCCGCCGCTACCGGCGGGAGGCGGTGCTCCTGCACCAGCCCTGGCCGCCGCAGGCCGGGCCGCCGACCAACAGCCATTTCGGCGGGCTTCCCAGGCTCCCCGAAGGCTGCGCGTGGCCCCGCACCTCCAGCGGCAAGCCGCTCCACTTCTTGGCGGAGATCGACTGCGCCGAAATCCCCTTCCCCACGATCCTGCCGGAGCGGGGCGTGCTCTTCTTCTTTGGCCGGGGGGACCCCTACGCCTGGAACACCGAGCCCCCGTCCGATGCCTGCCGCGTCCTATACGCGCCCGACGCCTCGGCTCGGAGCGCGCCGCGTCAGTCGCCCGCGGACCTGCCCCCGCCGAACAGGCCAGCGTCCGAGCCGAACAACGTCCATCCCGCGTGGCCCATCGTCCCTCTCAGGTTCGACACCTTTCCCGAAGTGACCGCGTTTCCCGACCCGAGCGAGCCGGACAAGCGGGGGTGGCGACGCTTCCTGGATCGGTTCGTCCGCGCCCCGGCAAGTACGGAGATCAGCGCGGACATGCGCGACGCGTACGAGGAGCAGCTCGGCGCCCGCCGTGCCGCCGCCCTCGTCACGGCCACCGGCGCACACCCGCCAGCCAGTCCCATGACGTGGCGGGAAAGCATTGATGCAGGCGGCACCATCTTCGACTTCGCCGCGTCGGGCCCGCAGAGCTTTCCGGAGCGCTGGGCCTACGTCCACCATCTCCTCCTCGAGATCCTGGACCGCCCGCTGCTGTACTCCGGTGAGGCGGGGCCGGGAGCGCGGACCACCGAGGCGGAACGCTGGCTCGGCCGCTCACGCGAGGGTCCGCTTCACCGGCCGGTGGCGGAAGATGACCGGCAGGCGCTGCGCACGTGGCTGAGTAGCTTCGACGACTGCCCCAGGCTCGTCTTCCGGGGCTGCGTCGGAACGATGCGTTCGTGGGCGGGCGACCCCGCCCACGCCGCGCTGATCCCGGATCACGTCTACGCCGCCTGCGCGTCCTCTTTCTACGGGTACCACGAGCACGATCCGCGGTTTTCGCAGATGCTCGGTCACGCCCCCGCCTGCCATCAGGCGCGCTCCGTGGACGATCCCGCCATCTGCCTGTTGAGCATCGACACCGATCTGGCACTCGGGTGGTACGTTGCCGACATGGGCGGCAGGTGTACCTTCTGGATCACCCCACAAGACCTCGCCCGCCGCGACTTCAGCCAGGTCGTGGGCAGGTTGGACGGTCGGTCCTAGCGAATGTGCCAGCAACGCAGCGGATTCTGGACGGGCTGCGGGTGTCCTCCAACGGCTCAGGAAGGTACGAGCGCGGCGATCAGTTCGGCGTACGCCTACCCTTTGAGCTCGTCTCTATCACAGTCGAAGTCCCGAACATCGCCCGCGGTGTTCGGGACTTCTGGCTTTTGCGAGCGAAAATTCCCTGCCTCCGCCCAGACGAAATCCCGTGGCCGTAAATCTGGCCGCTGACTTTCGCGTTCTACGACCCCGGTCCCAGCCGCGGCCGGGAAACGAGAGGTGAGGAATGCGAACTGAGAAGCTCAAGGTGGCGCTGTACGCAACGCATTCATCCTGCTCCCGCTCGCCCCTGCCCTTCTCCCCGCTGGTCCTCCTAACCTCTTATCGCAATCCGGCGCCAGAACGGTGCTGCTGTCCAGCCTACGACCGCCCGATCCAAATCCGCACTCCATTCTCCCGCGGGTCATCGTTCCCAAACATTCCGACATCGCAGTCTCGGGCAGATGATCCGCCGCGAACAACTGCGGCCCATCGTGAGAGGTGGACGGCGGGCAGGTTCCGAACACCGCCCGCAACCTTCTGCCGTCCCGCAAAGTGAGCACGTTCACGCGCGGATCAAGACACTGATCGGTCCCGAACGTATGCCGGCCGGGAGAGAATTTGATCGTGCCCGCCCGACCACTGATTCGCAGTCGACAGCATGCCACGCGTGATTCACGAACCCGCAGGCGCGGTGCACAAGACGGCGGCCGTCCCCGCGGCAGGAGCGCCCAACCCCCTTCAGGGAGATCCTCCATGCGTGAAGAGATCAAGACGTTGTCTCCTGGCACCGACGCCGGCCGCGAGCAGGCGCGGCTGGAACTGGGAGAGGAGATGCGGGTGGCCGACCACGCCGTCCAGCGGGAATGCGCCCGCGGGGCGCGGGTGTCTCAGTTCGCCATGCAACTGGCCGGCGTGCAGATGATCCTGCGGCGCAGGCAGGGTCCCGCAGCCTTCCGCAGGCTCAAACAGATGATCAACCGCAAGCAGGCGGGCGGCGGCGAGTTGAAGCGGGCGACTCGGAGGTACGGGGGACAGGAGAAGGGCGCAAACCGGGGGCCGGACATCATGTTCATTCAACGGATAGGACAATGACTGAGCACGGGCTTTTTTATCTGATCTGGCAGGGCAACAGCGGTCTGGGCCGCCTGTTCACCCTGCTCCTGCTGGGGCTGGGCGTGGCGGCGGGGTGGACCGCGTGGTCCCACGTTACCCGCTACCGCGTCCGCGAAACGGGCGCGCTGCGGGCCGTGCGGGCTGCGCTGGTGCGCGCTCGCGAGAAGGACCAGGCCGACGAAGAGGGCCCGAAGGAAGAAGACGCGGAGGAGGAAACGGCGGAGACGGTCCGCCGCGCTCCCGAACTGGTGCCGCTGGAGCTGCTGCAGCAGAGCGCGCCGCGCGAGGAATCACTCATCGGCGACCGCCTCGCGGAGCTGGCGCGCATGAAGCTGGCGCGCGTGCGGGTGAACGTGGACGCGCTTCAGCAGATGACGATCATGCGGGAAAACGCCCGGCCGGGACTGGCGTTTCCCGGGTACGCGGTGGACCTGTGCACCATGGGCGGCATGCTGGGCACCTTCATCGGCCTTTGCATGATGCTGCTGCAGATGCAGGGAGTGATGCCGGGGAACGGCGTTCCCGCCGCGGGCGGCTTCATGGAGGCCAGCGCCAGCCTGGGAAGCATCATCGCCAGCAAGAAGACGGCGTTCGTCACCACGCTGGTGGGGCTGGCGTGCGCGATTACGGTGTCGTTCCTCAACTTCCTGTTGGCGCGTGCCCAGTCTGCGTTCTACGACCAGTTGGAGCGCTTTACCGTGGCCGAACTCCTTCCCGCCACGGTTCCGGCGGTAGAGGACGAAACGGCGATGGAAAAGCTGTCGCTGCAGCTCGCCGAATCGTTTGAAAAGCTGGGGGACGTGGCGCGTGCGCAGGAGCGAAACGCCGAACTGCACATGGGGATGCAGGAGGCGTTCGGCACCACGGTGGAAAGCCTGCGCACGCTGGCCCTGCAGGCCGCCGCCCGCGGCCCGGACGAGGAGTCCGCCGGCGCCGTCGTCGCCCTGGCCCCGCAGATGGCGGAGGTCAGCGCCGCGCTCACGCGGAGTGCCCTGGCGCTGGAGGAGGCGGCGCGGCGCCGCGCGCACGATCCAACGCGAGGCTCCCAACGGCGGGCCGGATGGGGGGCACTGGTCTCCGAATTGGGCGGACTGGCGGCGGACGCCGTGGGTGAGGTGCGCCGGAACCCCGTCGTGGCTCTGGGCGGCGTGTGCGGGATGGTGTTCCTGGCCGTCCTCATCTTCTGACGAAAGGAGGATTCATGAGCACGGTCCGGGTTTCCTCCACGCTGCACACGCGCATCAATTACTGGCCGGCGATGATCGACATGCTCACGTCGCTGCTGATGTTCTTTCTCCTCATCTACTTCGTGGAGCAGAACTTCAGTTCCGCCAGCGCGCAACTCGCGGTCGCCCGCCAGAAGCAGTCGCAGTTCTCCGGCATCCTGGAAAGGGAGTTCGCCCCCGAGATCGCCGCCGGACAGATCGGGTACATCGCCGACCTGAAGCTGCTTCAGGTGCGCTTTGGCGAGGGCGTGCTCTTTCTTCCCGGCGAGCACGAACTGCTTCCGCAGGGGCGCCGGCTTCTGGGAAGGCTCGCCCGGGTGTTCCACTCCGTGAATGCGGACAGCACGCACCCCTACGAGCAGATCCAGATCGAAGGGCATACCGACAACGTGCCCGCCCGGCGCTCCTACTACCCGCACGACAACTGGGAGCTTTCCACCGCCCGCGCCACGTCCGTGCTGCGCTTTCTGACGCGCGGCGCGCGGCAGCCCCTGGACGAGAAGCTCATGTCGGTGAACGGCTACGCCGACAACCGCCCCGCGAACAAGAACCGCCGCAACCTGAACCGGCGCATCGAAATCCGCATCTACTTCTCCGGCGGCGCCCCTCCGGGTACGCCGGGCGCGCGGCCGTGAGCGCGCCCGCGGAAGCGGTGGAACTGCGGCGCGCGGTGTGGCGGCAGGAGTACGGCTACCTGTCCCGGGAGCGGGTGCGCCAGGAGTGGCTGGGGGAGGAGTACCGGCGCGCGCTGGACGAGTACGAGGGGCTCGGGGGTGATCGCGCCACGGTCCGCCGCCACGAACCCGCGCTTCCCGGCGCGTACGAGGACGCGCTGCGCGCCGCGCGCCGCGTACTGGACGGAGAAGGTCCGCTCCGCCTGGCGCTCGCCCACCTGCTGCGCGCGCGGGCCGGGATGGCCCGCATGCGGGACGTGCTGGACGCGAACTCCGCGATCCGGCGGGCCGCGGAGCCGGTGGAGCGGCTGCGTGCGGCCGCGCGCGTTCCCCGGCTGCGTGCGCTTCCGTGTGTGGACGCGCCCGGCCGGCTGCTGCGGGCCGCCCACGCGCGCATGGCCGAAGGAGCGCACGCCCGGGCGGCGTACCTTGCCCGCGCCGCCCGCGGCCAGGCCGAGGCGCTGGCGCCCGCGGAAACAACCGATGCCGACCGGGTCGTGGCGTTGGAGACGGCGTTCCGGAACCTGCGGGCACTGTGCGCGGCCACGCGGGGACTGCTGGCCGACCCCTCCGCGGATCTGTTGTCGGATGGAACGCTGGAGGCCGCGGACGCGCTCGTGGCGGATGGGGAACTGGCGCTGGCGGAGCGGGTGGCGGAAGAACTGGAAGCGCAGCTTGCCCCACGCTCCCGCTTCCGGCAGGCGCTGGAGGCCGAGGGAGAAGAGGCCGAGGTGGTGCTGCATTCGCTGCGGGCCCGCCTTGCCGCCCGCCCGCCGGCCGGGGAGCCGTGGAGCGCGGCCACCCGCATGCTGTGGCAGAGCCGGGTGGAACTGGGAGTGCGCCGGGTCCGCGCGGAGCAGTACGCGCCGGATGCCTTCGCGTCGGGCCGTGCGGACGAGGACGAAGAACCGTTCATGACGAATTCATCATCAACCGGATGAACACACGATGAGCAATCTCACTTTTGACCATCGCCTGCTGAAGGAGCACACCCCCGAGCCGCTGGAAGGCCACGCCGTGGTGGTGTTCGAGCGCGTGGGCGAGGGAGGCGACAAGCTGCACTCCGTCCTCCTGCCGGGTGCGCCACCCGTCAAACCCGGAATCGTGCTCTTCGGCCGGAAGCCGGAATACTTCGCCTACGCGGCGGACACCGCGCCGGAACGTCACCTGGATTTTACCGAGAGCATGCGCCTGGCGGACCACGTGAGCGAGTTCCGCGTCGTCTTCAATCTCGCCTACTCCGTCGCGGACCCGCGTGCGCTGGCGCGGGAACGCAACGCCGATCCGCTGCGAAAGGTTCGCGATCAGGCGCGCGTGGTGATCAAGCGCGAGGTGGAGCAGCTTCCCTGGCAGGCGGTGTGGGAGAACTTCCCCCACTACGCCCGGATGGTGGTGGAAGACTGCATGGAGGAACTGCGCGAGATCTCCCGCGCGTACGGCATCGCCATCCGCTCGCTGCGCCTGTCGGTGCGGCTTCCGGACGCGATGGAATCCAAGCTGGTGAAGATCCGCGACGAGGCGCTTGACCGGACGGTCCGCGGGGTGGACGGCCGGGGGCGGATCGAGGACGAAATCTACAACGCCGCCGCGGGTGCCGTGGGCCGGGGCGACATGGCTACGGCCGAGGACCTGATGAACCGCATTCCGGGCCAGGGGCGCCGCGAGGTGCTGGCTGGCGGGGGTGGATGGAACGAGACCATCTCGGTGACGGGAGCCTGGCCGGGGAGGCTGGCCCCGGGTGCGCCCGGCGGCGTGCGTGCACTTCCCGCCTCCACCGGGGCGGGCGAGAAGGGGCTGGAGGCGGTGCTGGCCGACGTGGTGGCCGCGACCCTCGTGGTCCGCGGGCGCATACAGCGGCTGGCCCTGCGCTCCGCGTTGCTGCACCTGGCGGCCGAGCTGCTGGTGGACGACGCGGGCGATGGTGCCGCCACGGTGCGCTACGCGGAACGGGCCCGCTCCGCCCTCCAGGCGCTGGATCCCTCGCCCGGCGGCGCGGCCCTGGACGCGCTCAAGGCGCTCGCCGACCCCGACCAGCTGCGCGACCGGCTGGAGTAGCACCGCCCCCGCGCGCTTCATCTGAATCCGTTGACCAACCTCGATTTTCCTTGATATCCCGGAGTGACAATCATGTCCGACATGGATCCCACAGCCGGACCCATCCCCTCGCCCGATCCCGCATCCGCCCCGCCTGCTTCAAGGGACAGAATAGAGCAGGAAATTCAGGGAAACATCACCGCCGACACGGTGACTCTGGCCGGAAAGCAGACGAATCTGGCCGACGGGGCTACCTGGATCCAGGAGCAGTACCTGGTTCAGCAGACCCGCACCGTGGTGCGCCGCTTTTCCTGCGGGGACGGACTGGACGTGGGAGACGGCGACGAGGTGGGGGCCGGGTGGGGCACCGGCCTGGACGGGCAGATTGAAACGCTGGTGACGCATCTGGAAGAAAAGCGGGTGCTGCTGCTGAGTGCGGAGCGCGGGGCGGGCAAGGTTGCCGCCGCCCTGTACCTAGGCGCCCAGCTTCGGCAGGCCAAACGGTGCAGCAAGCTCACGCTGGTCTCGGACTCGCTGGACCGGCAGGTGCGCATCGACGTACGCCACCTGGCGGAGCGGGACAAGGGTCTGGCCGGCCGGGTGATCATCTTTCGCAAGCCGTTCGGGCGCGCCGACCCGGAACTCGCCCGGCTCTTCGAAAAGACGGACCGGGCGGATTGGGAGCAGCTCACCGCACGCCTGCGGCAGCAGAACGCCTATCTGGTCTTTACGGCGGACCCCAAGGACGCGGCCCTCTTTCACGGCCGCGCGGCCCTGCAGGGTTTTCTGCGCGAGCTGCCGCCCCACCTGCCGACGCAGTTGGAGAGCGGGCTGGACGACAAGCTGCAGGCCCTGGAAGCGGCAGGCGCCGCGCGCGAACCGCTGGATGCGCTGCGCGCCGGCCGCAAACCGCTGCTGGAATCGTTTCACTTCAGTTCGTCGCTGGCGGAGTTCGTGGACTTCTTCGTGGACCACTTCCGCCCCGACCTTGGCCTGGACGACGCCATCGCGCGCTTTCACGACAGCAGCGAGTGGCTGCTGCAGGAGCTGGAGCGCGACTTCGAGTTCTGGAGCTTTGGATTTACGCTGGCGCTCGCGCAGTGCGCACCGAACGCGCAGGGAATCGCCTGGATGGATTTTGACCGGCTGCACCGGCGGGTGCGGCAGTGGCTGCGGCGCGACCTGAACCAGCGCCCTACGGCCGCGTCCGAGGAGGAAGACGACGACTCCGCCGAAATCCATCCCGCGCTCTCCGAAGAGCGGCTGCTGCGGCGCTGCCGGGCGGAGATCATCAAGGATTCCAGCACACTGGGCGACGTAATCCAGTTTCGCGACGGCGCGCCGCCGCAGCGGCTGTGGACGGTCATCCTGGAGCGGCACCGGCGCGCGCTCACAACGATCCTTCCGGGACTGCGCGAGCTGGCCGAAAATGGCGCGGACGACCTGCGCTCGCTCCGGATTCTGGCGGCGCAGATCCTGGGGCGCCTTGGCGAGGTGGACCCCCACCGCGTCACCTTTCCCCTGCTGGAGCGGTGGGTTCGCTCGGACAAGGGACGGCACCACGGCGTCGTGGGGCCGCTCTTTGACGGAGTGACTGGAAGCGGAAGCGAGCGGTACCGCAGCCTGTGCCTGGGGCACCTGCGCCACCTGCGCAGGAACGGCCCGCAGGGAGCGCTTCATGCCGCCATCGGGGCGTATTCGTGGATCGGAGACCACGACCTGAGCCACGCCATGCGCGAACTGGGTGAAATCGCCCGCGAGCACCTGGCGCCTCTCATCGGCGACATGCAGCAGGTGGGAAAGCTGCTGGCGGACCTGGAGCGCGAACTGCGCGCGCCGGACGGCGTCGATGACAGAGACAGCCTGATCGCCTGCCACAGGCTGCTGCGCGACCTGATGGGGCTGGTTTACGAAAACAAGAAGGAGACGCTGCTGGGGGTGCAGGGCACGCTGGTGTCGCTGTGCCTTACGGCGGGCGCGATTCCGGTGTTTCGCGGATTGCTGAAGTGGGTCGAGGCGGGCGGATGGAAGACGGGCGTGCTGATCGCGCTCATGTTCCTGCACGACAACGGGATCGCGAACGCGCTCAAGGCCTCCAAGGTGGAAGTCGATTCCGGCGGTTCACAGGCTGCGTGCAACCCGCTGATCCTGTGGGTGGCGGCGGGAAACGACGAGGTGCGCCATACGGCGCGCTTTCTGGGTGAGTTGTACGAGAGCCTCACGACCGCGCACGGTGTGGATGCCCGGATGCAGCGGTATTGCCGCGAGAGCCTGCAGGGCCACCTGCTGGACTGGGCACGCGACGCCGCTCCCTTTCCGGACCTGACGGCGCCCATGCGCAGCCTGTTCGAGGCGCTGGCGACGACTCACGAAGGCAAGTTCCGCGAACCGATGGCACGGCTTCTTGAACGGCGCGAGTTCCACGATTCGGCCGAACCGCGGCTTCGGGCGTTCGGGGCGTCGGTCCGGTGCTGATTCCGAGCCTACCGGCTAGGAAGCAATCTCCGTGGGATCAATGCATGTGGAGCATGGCCGCAGCTTCAGGCGTCGTGATCGCGTGGACTCAGAGCGGATACGGCTCAGGATGATTGTAAGCGGCGGTCATTCAGCCCGCGGGCGGATCCCATCCTCGGAGAGCCATCATCATTCTCCACCGGATTGCACCGTCAGCCGGGTTGCAGAATGTGACGGGATCAGATAAGGTTCGGGCACCCATTCGCATCCGCCCCGGAACCTTGCCAAGAGCAGTCCCATGAAGAAGATCGTGCTGAACGTGGACGCGCTGACGGTGGATTCGTTCGTGGCCGAGTCGGAGAGGTCGCCCGTGCGTGGAACCGTGCAGGGACACGCGACGCTGCTCCCCCGCTGCTTTCGCACCGAGGTCAATTGTACGATCGGCTACAACACGTGCGATGAATTCAGCTGCGTGGAAACGTGCGGCTACCCGTACAAGCCGGCCTGCTGATCCATCGCCCCTGCCCTCATCCACAAAGCAGGAACACGGGCAGATCGTTTCGGCAGGCGAGGCTGCAGCCACCTGACATGTGCTGCCGCGGGAAAGCAGATCGGCCGCCGGGCGCACCATGCGCGCCCGGCGGCCGATCATCGTTCCATCCAGAATACGCCACAGCGGATGAAAGCCGCGTGGCCCGGCCCGCGCGATTCCCTCCGGCGCGGATCACGCCGTCGGCCTGCGCTTGCGGCCGGTGTGCGGATCGCCGAGCTGCAGCATGCGGGCGGCCACGGCGGACATGTCGCCCTGCACGCCAAAGGCGGAAAACGCGTATCGCACCATGGCCAGCGCCAGCTCGCGCTCGCCCACCACCGCGCGCCCCACGCCCGACGCCTCCAGGTGCGTGCGCTCCTCGTCGCTGTGCGTGCGCACCACGGTGTCGATCCCCGGGTTCACCTTGCGCGCGTGGTCCAGAATCAGCCGCGCCTGGAACGCATCGGGCGCGGAAACGATGAGAAGCCTGGCGCGCTCCAGGTGCGCGTGGTGCAGGATGCCCGGGCGGCTGGCATCTCCAAACAGCGCCGGAACTCCGCGCGCACGAAGCGCTTCCACCTCTTCGCGGTTCTGCTCCACCACCACGTACGGAATCCCTTCCGCCGCCAGCGCCTCGCCCACCGGCGCGCCCACCCGGCCGTGCCCCACCAGCACCGCGTGATCGCGCAGTCCCTCCTCGTGCACGTCGGCCGGCAGTTCCGCCAACTCGCCCGCGGGGCGCTCCAGCAGGTCCGCGATCCGCGGCCGGGCACGCACCCATTTTTCGATGGGCGCCACCGTCGCAAAGATCAGCGGGTTGATGGTGATGGACAGCAGCGCGCCCGCCAGGATCAGGCTGTGCCCTTCCTGCGTCAGCAGCCCCAGGCTCATCCCCAGTCCCGCCAGGATGAAGCTGAACTCGCCGATCTGCGCCAGGCTGGCCGCCACCACCAGCGCCGTCCGCACGGGATAGCGGAAGGCGAGCACGATCCCCAAAGCCGCCAGCGACTTCACCACCAGGATGATGGCGACCACGGCCAGAACCTGAAGCGGCTGCCGCAGCAGCACCGCGGGGTCGAACAGCATGCCCACGGACACGAAGAAGAGCACCGCGAACGCGTCCTGAAACGGCAGCGCGTCGGCCGACGCCTGGTGGCTGAGGTCCGATTCGCTGATCACCACGCCGGCGAAAAAGGCCCCCAGCGCGAAAGACACGCCGAACAGCAGCGCCGCGCCCACGGCGATTCCCAGCGCCACGGCCAGCACGCTGAGCGTAAACAGCTCGCGCGAGCCCGTCCGCGCCACGCGCGCCAGCAGCCACGGCACCGCGCGGCGCCCGACGACGAACATCAGGGCCAGGAACGCGACCACCTTGCCCAGCGTCAGCAGCACCGCCATCAGCACGCTGCCCTCGCCCTCCGCCGGCGTGCCGCCGAGCGGGCCCGCGAGCGCGGGGAGCAGCACGAGCGCCAGCACCATCGCCAGGTCTTCCACGATCAGCCAGCCCACCGCGATCCGCCCGTCCGCCGAATCCACCAGCCCCCGCTCTTCCAGCGCGCGCAGCAGCACCACGGTGCTGGCGACCGACAGCGACAGGCCGAACACCAGGCCCTGCCCCCACGGCCATCCCCACAGGCGGCTCAGCAGCGCGCCCGCCGCGGTGGCCACGGCGATCTGCACCACGGCGCCGGGAAGGGAGATCTTTCGCACCGCCAGCAGGTCGCCGAGCGAAAAGTGCAGGCCCACGCCGAACATCAGCAGAATGACGCCGATCTCGGCCAGCTGCGATGCCAACCCGGCGTCGCCCACGAAGCCCGGGGTGAACGGGCCGGCCGCCACGCCGGCCAGCAGGTAGCCCACCAGCGGCGGGAGCCCCACGCGGTGCGCCGCCATCCCCAGCACGAACGCGAGGCCGAAGCCCGCGGCGAGCATGACGATCAGAGCGGTTTCATGATGCATGGGCGTACTCCGTCAAGGAGACGAAAACGGATCTCGGTTGGCGGTTCTGCTGCATTCTTTCTCCGGCCTGCGGGTAGTCGAAAAACGGATCACACCCCCCTACTTACGAAAGCGGGCGCTCCGCTGCAACCCCTTGGCGGGGCAGAAGATTGGCGTGATGGGACGGATGGGAGTGCGTGAGTGCGGGGTGCGTCAGTGCGTGAGGACGGATGCGCGTCCGTTTGTTTTCACGCCGCCGCGCGGGATTTCGGGAGTGCCGCGGAGGATGAAAAACGGAAGCGCGGGGGCCATCGGCCGCCGCGCTCTTGTGTTCATCCCTGCTCTATTGGGCGGGGTGGATTCCGGTCGATCTGGATCGTTCGAAGCTCAGCCCTTGGGCGCGTACCGCAGCCGGACGATGCCGGACGGATACGGCGTCGCCTCAAGCAGTTGCAGCGTGCGACGCTGGGCGGCGTCTTCGATGAGCGGACGGCCGGCGCCCAGGAACACGGGCTGTACGATGAGCTGATACTCGTCGATGAGGCCGTGCTCCGTGAGCCGCGCCACGATGCTGCCGCTGCCGAACACCATGATGTCCTTGCCGGGTCCGGCTTTGAGCGCCTCGATCTCCGCCGGATCAAAGGACGGCAGAACGCGCGAGTTCTGCCACGGGAAGTCGGTGCGTGTGGTGCTGAACACCAGCTTGGCGGATTCGTTGATCCACCGGGCAATGGCGCTCATGTCGTGGCTGCGCTCGCCGGGCGCGTGCGGGTCTTCGGCGCCGGCGGCGTGGGCGTCCTTGGCGGCGCCGGGCCAGAAGCTTTCGAACATCTCGTACGTGCGCCGCCCGAAGATTATGGCGTCGGCTCCGGCGAGGTTGTCGGCGGCCGACGCGTCCAGCTGCGGCTCGGGCACCACCCAGTCCAGCATGCCGTCTGGCGAGGCGAAGAAGCCTTCCGCGCTCACCTGGTTGAACATCACGATTCGCCGCATGCGTCTCCGGAGGTCTGGGTGTGATCACGCCCGCCGCGCTCGCGGCCCGGCATGCCGCTCAACATACCGACCGGTCTGACTGCTGCGCCAGAGGATTGATGATACGATGCGCAATCAGGCGATCGCGCGTATCCTGGACATCGACTTCCCGCGTGAGAGTGGCGTGTGTTACGCGACCTTGGCTCGGCGGGAAAGTAGATCCTTCGCTCGCGCCCGACTCTGGCGCGGAGGAAAGAGCGGCGCACGCTCACTCAGGATGACATGGCTGGGCGTGGTAACTGGCCTCCCCGCAACGACATGTCATCCTGAGGAGGCGCCGGCGGATGTCTCAGGCGCGCCGAACTGTGGCGCCGACGAAGGATCTGCTCTCCCCACGAGAACGGGCGTGCGTATCGCGACGTTGAACCGGCTGATGGTAGATCCTTCGCTCGCGCCTGGCCTCGGGATGGAGGAAGGAGCCGCGCACGCTCAGGATGACGCCTCGCGGTGGTTTGGCCGATTGTGCTGCTGCTGATCCACTTACGGCCACACGCGGCGGCTTCGATCGCCTCGGAACAACCGTCAATCGCACCCTGATCATCGTGGTGGTGACGGCGTTCAGGTCGCGGGCGCGGCGAGGCGGGCGGCTTTGAGGGTGAGGTAGTCGCGCTCGGGGATGCTGGCGGTGCGCGCGGCGGCGGCGCGGTAATGCTCGATGGCGCCAACCGGATCGCCCGCGCGCTCCAGCAGGTGCGCGCGCACGGCGTCCAGGCGATAGTGCCCGCGCAATCGCGGATCATCGTCCAGCGCGGCGAGCAGGTCCAGGCCGGCGCGCGGCCCCTGCACCATCGCCGCGGCGATTGCGCGGTTCAGCGACACGATGGGATTGTCCGACATCCGCTCCAGCAATCCATACAACGCATGGATCTGCGCCCAGTCCGTGTCCTCCGCGCTCGGCGCCTCGTCGTGCACCGCGGAGATGGCGGCCTGGATCTGATACGGCCCCACCGCGCCGCGGGCCAGCGCACCGGACACCAGCGCCACGCCTTCCACAATCTGCCCCGCATCCCACCGCGAGCGGTCCTGTTCATCCAGCGGAATCAGTTCGCCGTTCGGACCCGTGCGCGCCTCCCGCCGCGCGTCCGTCAGCAGCATGAGGGCGAGCAGGCCGGCCACTTCGCCGTCGCCCGGCAGCAGCGCGTGCAGGCCGCGCGCGAGACGGATGGCCTCGCCGCTCAGATCCGTGCGCTGGAGCCGCGCCCCGCCGCTGCTCGCATATCCTTCATTGAAAATCAGATACAGCACGTGCAGCACCGCCCCCAGCCGCGCCGCGCGCTCGCCATCGGAAGGCATGCTGAACGGCACGCCGGACGACTTGATGCTCTGCTTGGCGCGGCTGATCCGCTGCGCCATCGTCGCCTCCGGGACCAAGAACGCGCGGGCGATCTGCGCCGTCGCCAGCCCGCCCACGGCGCGAAGGGTGAGGGCGATGGCGGAGGCCGGCGTGAGCGCGGGATGGCAGCACATGAACAGCAGCGTGAGCGTATCATCCGCATCCACAGCGACTTCCGCGTCCGGGGGCGGCACGAAGGCCCACTCCGCCCACACCTCGCTCGCGACCGCGTCCTCGCGGCGGCGGCGCGCCATTTCGCTGCGCAGATGATCGGTGATCTTGCGCAGCGCCACGTGATACAGCCAGCCGCGCGGGTTGGCGGGCACCCCGCCGGACGGCCATTGCACCGCCGCGGCGATCAGCGCCTCCTGGACGGCATCCTCCGCGGCCGCGAAGTCGCCGTGCCTGCGCGCCACCGCGCCCAGCACCTGCGGCGCCAGATCGCGTAGCAGGTGCTCGACGGATGGAGCCAGCGCGTTCGCCGTCACGCGTCCGACGGCGGGGCGCCCATCACCTGGCGCACCTCGATGGGCATGTGCAGGGGCGCGCCGCCTGGGCCGGGCACCATGGAGGCGCGCGCGGCGATCTGGTACGCGCGCTCCGGCCCGTCCACGTCCACCACCCAGAAGCCGGCCAGGAACTCCTTGGTTTCCGGGAACGGACCGTCTGTCACCGGCGTGCCGTCTGGCCCGGCGCGGACCAGGCGCGCCTTGCCCGGCTCGGCGAGCGCGTGGATGGCCACCAGTTCGCCCGCCGCGGCGAGGTCCGCGTTCAGCGCGCGCCAGTAGTCCATGTGCGCGTCCCAGTCTTCCGGCGCCCACTGCTTGTGCTGCCATTCGCCGTCACCGCGCGGCGTGTTCATCATCAGCAGATACCGCATGCCGCTCATCTCCCGTTGGATGGCGTTCGTTCGCCTTTGCCGCCACGCGTGAGCCTCGTCATGCGTGGGCGGCGGCGGGCTGTCCCCTGCCGGATGACGCCAGCCCCGCGCAACGGATGCGCGGGACCGGTCGGCGGGTCAGTCGGTGGAAGGCGCCTCGCCCACCTGGCGCACCTCGATTGCCATGTTCATGGGCGCGCCGCCGGGGCCGGGCGCGGCGGAGGCGCGGGCGGCGAGTTCGTACGCGCGCTCGGCGCTGGCGACCTGCACGATCCAGAACCCCGCAAGGAACTCCTTGCTCTCCGGGAACGGGCCGTCCGTCACCGGGGCGCCGTCGGTGCCGGCGCGTACCAGACGGGCCTCGCTGGGCGGTGTAAGCCCCTGCGCGTCCACCAGTTCGCCGGCCGCGGCAAGCTCCGCGTTGAACTGGTGCATGAACGCGATGTGCGCCTTGAAGTCGTCCGGCGACCACTGGTTGACCTTGTAGTCCACCGCGCCGGACGAGGCGGGCGTGTTCATCATCAGCATGAACTTCATGGATCGTCTCCTGTGGCGGATCGGGAGCCCGGGGCGGGCATGCGCGGCGGCCGTCATCGGCGCCTGCATGGTGTAGTCGGAGCCGGTGCGGCGTTCTCTACACCACCGAATCACATCGATCGAAGATGCTGTTTCTCGTCATCCACCGAACCTGCAGCGACCGCGGGCACCGGACGCGGGAAGTTCCAGATCGCGCCAGGAGCATGACAAGAACGGGCTTCCAGGCGCGGGCTCGGGGCACGTGGCGGGCAGCTTTTACGGAATCGCGGCCCACATGGTGCAAAGCTTGCGCACCGATCGGGATGGGTGGGGAAATTCTACGGGGAGAAGCACATGAAAGCACTGGTCTGGCACGGCAAGGACGACGTCCGCATCGACAACGTCGCCGATCCCGAGCTCAAGGATTCCACCGACGTCATCGTGCGGATCACGGCCACCGCCATCTGCGGATCGGACCTGCACCTGCTGGACGGCTACCAGCCCACGCTGGTGCCCGGCGACGTGCTTGGCCACGAGCCCATGGGCATCGTGGAAGAGGTGGGCAGCGGGGTCAAGAACCTCAAGAAGGGCGACCGCGTGGTGGTGCCCTTCATCATTGCCTGCGGAGAGTGCTTCTTCTGCCAGAAGGGGCTGTTTGCCGCGTGCGAGCGCAGCAATCCCAACGGCGAAATGATGGAAAAGGCCGTGGGTCACCGCGCGGCGGGCGCGTTCGGTTTCAGCCACATGCTGGGCGGATTCTGGGGCGGGCAGGCGGAGTACATGCGCGTGCCGTACGCCGACGTCGGCCCGCAGAAGGTGGAAAGCGACCTGGCGGATGAAAAGGTCCTCTTCCTGTCCGACATCTTTCCCACGGGGTGGATGGCGGCGGAAAACGCGGGGATCGAGCCGGGCGACACCGTGGCCATCTGGGGCGCGGGCCCCGTGGGGCAGATGACCATTCAGAGCGCGTGGATGATGGGCGCCGGCCGGGTGATCGTCATTGACCGGGTGCCGGAGCGGCTTGCCCTTGCCGCCAGCGCCGGGCGCGCGGAGACCATCAACTTTGACGAAGAGCACGTCAAGGAGCGCCTGGACGAGATGACGGGCGGGCGCGGCCCGGACCGCTGCATCGACGCGGTAGGCACCGAGGCGCACTCGCACGGCTCCATCGACGCCGTGCTGGACAAGGCCAAGAAGACGCTCAAGCTGGGGACGGACCGCGCGCACGTGCTGCGCGAAAGCATCCTCTGCTGCCGCACGGGCGGAACCGTGTCCATTCCCGGCGTCTACGTGGGGATGATCGACAAGTTCCCGTTCGGCGCGGCGATGAACAAGGGACTGACCATCAAGACCGGCCAGACCCACGTGCAGCGCTACACCCAGCTGCTGCTGGACAAGATCGAGTCGGGCGAGATCGATCCGTCGTTCATCATCACGCACCGGGCCAAGCTGGACGACGCGCCGGAGCTGTACAAGACCTTCCGCGACAAGAAGGACGGCTGCATCAAGGTGGTGCTGACCCCCTGATTCCGCCACGCGGATGATGAAAGAGAGGGCGCGGAGTGGTCTCCGCGCCCTCTCTTTTTCGTTCATCGGGCGGACCTCGTCCGACTGCTTCAGCGCAGGATATCCGCCGAGCCGACCGGTTCGGTGCATCGCCGGACCGGGAGGCCCCTCCCCGCTCCCCTCCCGGCCCAAGCAGAAGCGCGGAGAGGGGAGACCTCACACCAGATCCATGGCCTCGTCGCCGGACCGGTTCAGCCGGTGCGCGAAAGGAGGCGTTCGGGCACGGCGGGGCCGTCCACCAGCTGCCGCATGAGGGTGGCGATGCGGTCGGCGCTGGTGTCGGGGCGGTACTCGCGCTCGGCGCGCACGGCGTCCCGGCGGCGGCCGCTGTCGCGGCACTCGGCCAGCGCGCGGGCCAGTTCGCGCGGCAGCGACGCGGGATCGCGCAGGTCGCACACCCATCCCGCGCGCCCGCCAAGCTCCGCGCCGCCCGCCTGCCGCGAGATCAGCACCGGCGTCCCCATCGACATCGACTCGTTGAGAATGTTGGCCCACGGATCGTGGCGGCTGGCGAGCACGGTGAGGTCCGCGTCGCGGTACACCTTCCACAACTCGTCGCGGTCGGTGTGGCCCAGGAACTCGTAGCGGATCCCCGCCTCCGTCAGTTCCGGCAGCATCGCGGCCATGGGTCCCTCGCCCGCGATGCGCACCAGCAGCCGGCGGCGCACCTCCGGCTCCAGATCCGCCGCGGCACGGATGAGCAGATCCACGCCCTTGCGGTGCTCCAGCTTGCCCACGTAGAGCATGACCAGGTCGTCGCGGCCGTGGTGCGCCTCCAGCCGCGGCGGCACGGGCGCGGGCGGCAGCACCTGCGTGCCCGACGTGCCGGGCCCGCGGGCGCCGCGCCGCTCCGCCCAGCGGCGGCTGAGTTCGGAATAGTAGACGTATCCCGTGGCCTCGCGGATCGCCTTGCGGTAGTAGCGCTCGAACAGGCGGTCCAGCGCGCGCGGCACGTCGGTGGTGAACGCGGGATCGGGCTCCACGGCGCCGATCCACAGCACCACCGGCACCCCCGCCCGGCGTCCCCAGCGGCAGATGCGCAGCACGTCCACCGCGTTGGAGCGGGTCAGCACGGCGATCACCGCCTGCGGCCGCGCGCGCCGCAGGTCGCGGATGAGGCCGGGGCAGAAGATGAGCGGCCGGTTGAAACCGTACACGGACCATCCATCCAGAAAGCGGTGGTCGTAGCCCGCGGGCACCCGAGTGGACCACTTGCGGTCACGGGTGGTGCGGACGGAGAACCACACGTCCAGCGCCATCCGCCGGGCGAGTTCCTGAAACAGCGCGTGGCGGTACGGTGCGACCACGTTGTGGTACAGCACCACACGGCCGCTCCAGTCCGGGGCCGGGCGCAGCGCGCGGCGGACGGGGCGAGGGGCGGAAACAGACGACATCGGCACGGGGCGATGAAAGGCAGCAGTCCGCGGACGAGCGGGACCGCGCGGATGGATTCGCGAACGGCGTCGCTCGTCGGTGCCGCGGCGATCCGTGCTCCTCCACTGGCGCGGAAGGAACGACGGGCCGGAGATCGCGGCCTGAGCCCAACTCCAAGGCACGCGCCGCGCCCCGCGATCCCACACCAGAAATTGGCTTGGATGCTAGGTAAACGCCTGTTCAAGCCCATGACCCAGCGCCCACGCTGTGCCATTCCGTCACACCTGTGTCAGCCTGCCCCAGCAGCTTGCAGCTGATACATCTTGCAACTCATCTTTCTTCTGCGGATCCGCATCGGCGCACTTCGGATGATTTCGTCAGCTTTCCTTCCATTTGGCTGGATTCAGGGTCGCGCGGACGGATCGCGCGCCGGAGTCGGGATCGTTACCTGCGCCTTGTTGCCGCGTCCTGTGACACGGTGGCACATTCGACTCAGTGGATGGCGGGTGATACCGTTTCGTCAGGCCTCGTGCGTGCATGGTCCCGGGCCGCTGAAGGGAACTGCCGTTTCACACGGAGGTCACGGAGGATGCACGGAGGGCACGGAGGAACTGAGTACGACAATCTCACGCAGAGCAGCAGAGAAGCAGAGAACAGCAGAAAAAATGGTCGTCTTTGCTCTTCCTCTGCTGCTCTGCTGCTCTGCGTGATCAGATCGGTTGCTCTTCCTCCGTGCCCTCCGTGCATCCTCCGTGTACTCCGTGCGAAACGGCAGTTCAGCAGAGCCCGGCGCCCGCACGACAGCAGGGCGCGGGTTGCGTCACGGGGTGCGGCGCAGGTAGATCAGGACCATGCGACTTGCACATCGACTGGTTCTGGCCAGCAGCGCCGCCGTCGCGCTGGTGATGACCATCTACGGTTTCACCATCATCCGGCAGCGTGAACGGATCATTGGCAACGCGCTCGTGCGCGAAACCGAAACGCTCGCGCACGCCATGCAGATCGTGGCCAACAGCGCCATCCGCAACGGCCAGCGCGCCCCGCTGGACCGCGTGCTGGGCCGCATTCTGGGCGACCCGGAAACCGCCATCAGCGCCGTGCTCGACACGACGGGCGCGGTGATGGCCGGCGGGCCGCGCGCGCGGATGGCGTGCCTGGACACCATCATCGCCCGCCCCGGCCCTGTCCCGGAACGCCACGGCTGGAGCAACTGCGGAGGGCGCGTGCGGCTCATCGTGCTGCCGCTGCAGGAGCCGGCGGAGGCGCTGGTGGTGGCGCGGCGCACGACGGTGATGGACCGCGACATCGCCGAATCACGGCGGAGCATTCTGCTCACCAGCGTGGCGCTGGCCGTGGTGGGCTCGCTGGCCATCCTCATCATCGTGCGGCTGTGGCTCACCCGGCCGCTTTTGGAGATCCTGGAGGGCGTGCACCGCTTCGGCGGCCCCGACGAGCCGCAGCCCATGCGCGTTCCCCGCGCCGCGCACGAGCTGCAGAAGCTGGCGCGCGCCTTCAACGGCATGGTGGAGCGGCTGGATGCCAAGCAGCACGTGCTGGCGCGCGAAACGGAAGAACGGATCGCGCTGGAGCGGCGGCTGCGGCACGCCGAACTGTTCGCCGCGCTCGGCCGGCTCACCGGCGGCGTGGCGCACGAGCTGGGCTCGCCGCTGGGGGTGATCAGCGTGCGCGCGGACGCCATCCAGTCGCTGCCCGGCGCGGACCCGGAAGCCCGCCGCCACGCGGAAGCGATCGGGCGCGAGGTGGAGCGCATCAGCGCGCTGGTGCGCGACCTGGTGCACGTGGCGCGGCGGCACGGCGCCGGCCGCGACCCGCTGGACATGCGCGCCATCGTTTCGGAAACCGCCGGCCTGCTGGAAGGCGACGCCGAACGTGCGGACATCCGCCTCTCCGTCGACGCGCCGGACCATCCCGTTCCGGTCACGGGCGATGCACGGCTGCTGCGGCATGCGCTGTACTGCATCGTCCTGAACGCGGTGCAGGCGCTGCGCACGCACCCCGGCCCGCGGCAGATCCGCATCGAACTGCGCGCGGAAAATGGTGGAATCACGGTGGCGGTAGAGGATTCGGGGCCGGGGATCGCGCCGGAAGACCGCGCCCGCGTGTTCGAGCCGTTCTTCACCACGCGCGACGTGGGCGAAGGAAGCGGGCTGGGGCTGGCGATCAGCGCCGGGATCGCGGAGGAGCACGGGGGCGAGGTGGCCATCGGCACGGCCGCGCTGGGCGGGGTGCGCGCGGTACTGCGGCTGCCGCTGGCCGCGCGGAGATCTGTTACGGACGGGACGGAATGACTGACGAGCGGGGAGCGACGGTTCTGGTGGTGGATGACGATGCGCCCATGCGGCACACCGTCGTCGAGGTGCTGCTGGCCCATGGGTACCGGGCGGTACCCTGCGCCGGCGCGCGCGAGGCGATGGAGCAGATGCAGACGGAGGGCGCGGATCTGGTCGTCACCGATCTGCGCATGCCGGGGATGAAGGGCGATGCGCTTCTGCGGGAGATCCGCGAGGCGTTCCCCGAGGTGCCGGTGATCGCCGTCACCGCGTTCGGCTCGGTGGAAGATGCCATGGCGCTCACCCGGGCCGGCGCGTTCGACTACCTGGAAAAGCCGTTTCGCACGCAGCCGCTGCTGGATTCCATCGAGCGCGGCCTGCGGGAAAGCGCGCCGCGCCGGGAGCAGGCGCGGCTGCAGCGCTCCGGCGGCGATCACCTGGACGAGCTGGTGGGCTCCACGCCGCCCATGCAGTCGCTCTTTTCCCGCATTGCGCGGGTGGCCCTTTCCCCCGCGCCGGTGCTGATCACGGGCGAGAGCGGAACGGGCAAGGAACTGGTGGCGCGGGCGGTTCACAAGGCCAGCCACCGCCGCCCCCTGCTGACCGTAAACTGCGGCGCCATCCCCGACCAGCTGCTGGAATCAGAGCTTTTCGGACACGCGCGGGGCGCGTTCACCGGCGCGGCCACGGACAAGCGCGGGCTGTTTCAGGCGGCGGACGGGGGCACGCTCTTTCTGGACGAGATCGGGGAGATGCCGCTCTCGCTGCAGCCCAAGCTGCTGCGCGTAATCGAGTCCGGCGAGGTGCGGCGCGTGGGCGACGTGAATGCGCGGCAGTACAACGTGCGCATCATTGCCGCCACCAACCGCGACCTTGCGGCGGAGGTGGAAGAAGGGCGTTTTCGCGAGGATCTGTACTGGCGGCTGCGCGTGCTGCACCTGGAGCTGCCGCCCCTGCGCGAGCGCGCCGGCGACATTCCGCTCATCGTCGACCGCTTTCTGCGCGATTCCGCCGCGCGCAGCGGGATGCGCAAGACGCTGACGCCCGCGGCTGTGCACCTGCTGGCGGAATTTCACTGGCCCGGCAACGTGCGGCAGCTGCGCAACACGCTGGAATCGGCGTTGGTCTTCGCCCCCGGCGACGAGGTGGGCGCGGAGGATTTTCCGGACGAGATCCGCCGCGCGCTGGGCAACCGCGAGGTCGTTCGCTCCGCCGCGGAACGGGGTTTGTCGCTCGCGGAGTTGGAGCGCGACTACATCTTTGAGACGCTGCGGCGCCTGGGCGGCAACAAGAGCCGCGCCGCCGAACAGCTGGGCATCCCCCGGCGCACGCTCTATCGCCGACTGGACGAATACGCCGCAGAAGGCGGCAAGGGCCCGTCCGGCGCCTCGTCTGGAGGCTGAGAGCTCCCGCCTACCCGACTACGCCCGACACGTCGCTTCCAGCCATCCCCCGAACACGCGCACCTCTTCCAAAGAGGCGCGCGTGTTCTCGTTTCGGCAGATCTTGATGGCTCGCGAGACCACGATCTGAACCGATTGCTTCCGTCCGTCGAATCATCCTCTCACGATCCACGGAATCCGCCGGTCCGCACCCAAACCAACCCGCCCAGTCCGCGCAGGCGGACTTCGCGCCGTTGTTGCCGCGACTTGAGTCGCCCCAGCCTCCCTCCCGCCTCCGACCTCCACCTTGCCCCGCGACACCGCCACGCCGTATCATCGGATGATGATACGTGATACGAGTGCGCCGCCCGCGGTGCTGGTCATCGGCGGGGGGCAGGCGGGGCTGGCGATGGGCTACCACCTCCGCCAAGCCGCCCTGCCCTTCCGCATTCTAGATTCCGCGAGCCGCACGGGCGCGAGTTGGCGCGAGCGGTGGGATGGACTGCGCCTGTTCACCCCGGCGCGATACAGCAGCCTTCCCGGCTTCCCCTTTCCCGCCGCGCCCGAGCACTATCCCGGCAAGGACGAGGTCGCCGCGTACCTGGAAGCGTACGCCGCGCACTTCGCGCTTCCCGTCATCCCGCACGACCCGGTGGTCAGCCTGGCGCGCGCGGATGGCGGCTACCGTGCGACCACGCGCGCTGGCCGCGTGCACGAGGCGCCGCAGGTGGTGGTCGCCACCGGGCCTTTCCAGACGCCGTGGATCCCGCCCTGCGCGGCCGGGCTGTCGCCGGACATCCAGCAGATGCACAGCGCGGAGTACCGGCGGCCCGAGGACGTGGCGGGCGACGACGTGCTCGTGGTGGGCGGCGGCAACTCCGGCGTGCAGATCGCGGAGGAGCTGGCCGCCACGCGCCGCGTCACTCTTTCCGTCGGCGCGCGCATGCCGCGGCTGCCGGAGCGGATGCTGGGGCGCAGCATCTTCTGGTGGCTGGAACGGATGGGGATGCTGGACGTGCCGGTGGATTCCGCGCTCGGCCGCCGCATGAGCCGCACGGAAACGCTGATCGGCACCAGCCCGCGCACCCTCGCCCGCGACGGCGTTCTGCGTGTGATCGGACGCGTGCAAGAGGCGCGCGGCGGCGAGATCCGTACGGCGGACGGCGTCGTCATCCACCCGGATGCCGTCATCTGGGCGACGGGCTACCGCCCCGATCACGGATGGATCGATCCAGACCTTTTCCGCCCCGCCGGGCACGTCGGCCAGCACCGCGGCGTGACCACCGCGCCGGGGCTGTACTTTCTGGGCCTGCCCTGGATGCACACGCGTGGCTCCGCCCTTATCGGCTGGGTGGGGCGCGACGCGGAGTATCTGCTGCGCCACATCGTCCAGCGCGCCACGGGGCGCGCGGCCACCGATCAACCTCCTCTTCCGGAACGCTCATGACCGTCGCCGCACCACCCCTTTCCGCCAAGGCCAAGCTCTTTCGCGGGCTGGCGGATCCGTCGCGGCTGTCGCTGCTGGAGGCGCTGCGGGACGGCGCGCGAAACGTGGCTGACCTCGTCTCCGCGACGGGGCTGTCGCAGCCGGGCGTCTCCAACCACCTGGCCTGCCTGCTGGAATGCGGCCTCGTGCAGCGCCAGCCGCGTGGCCGCTTTGTCTACTATGCGCTTTCCGACGAGCGCGTGGAGGTGTTGCTGCAGAGCGCGGAACTGCTTCTGGAAGGCTCCGCCGCCGGGGTTTCCACCTGCTCCCGATGCGCGTCGCGCGAACTCGACAACTCACTCATCCCGACATCCGCATCGTGATCCGTCCCGTGATCCGCCCGCTCATCTGCGCCGCCGTCCTGCTGCTCTGCACCGCCTTTCCCGCCACGCTCGTGGCGCAGGACAGCGTGCGCGTGACCGTCGTCGTCCGTGCGGAGGGCGAGCCCGTGGCGGATGCGACGGTTCGCGCGGATTCCGTCATCGTCCGCACCACCGATGCGAGCGGGACCGCGGTGCTGGGCCTCGCGCCGGGACGCTGGACGATCCGAGTGGGGAAGATGCCCTTCATGCTGGGAATCGTTACGCTGACCGCCGCGCGCGACACGACGGTGACGGTCGACCTGCAAGGCGAAACATTGGAACTGGAGGAGATCATCGTGACCTCCACCCGCACCGGGCGGCGGCTGGAAGACGAGCCGACGCGCGTGGAAGTGCTTTCGCGCGAGGAGGTTGAGGAAAAGATGATGATGACGCCCGGCGATGTCTCCATGATGCTGAACGAGACGTCCGGGCTGCGCGTGCAGACCACCAGCCCGTCGCTGGGCGGCGCCAACGTGCGCGTGCAGGGGCTGCGCGGCCGCTACACGCAGATCCTCTCGGACGGACTGCCGCTGTACGGCGGCCAGTCCGGCGCGCTGGGGCTGCTGCAGATTCCGCCGATGGACCTGGGCCAAGTGGAGGTGATCAAGGGCGCCGCGTCCGCGCTGTACGGATCATCCGCGCTGGGCGGTGTCGTAAACCTCATTTCCCGCCGCCCGGGCGACGAGGCCGGGCGCGAGCTCCTGCTGAACCAGACCACGCGCAACGGCACGGACGTCGTGGGATTCGCCTCCGCGCCGCTCTCCGAACAGTGGGGCTACACGCTGCTGGCCAGTGCGCACCGGCAATCAGAAGCCGACGTCGATGGTGATCGATGGACGGACATGCCCGGCTACGAACGCGCCGTGGTGCGGCCGCGCCTGTTCTGGGACGACGGCGAGGGACGCTCCCTTTTTCTGACAGCGGGCGCGACGGCGGAGAACCGCGAGGGTGGCGGCCGCGTGCCCGGTGGCGACTTCGCCGAAACGCTGCGGACGCGCCGCGGCGACGTGGGCGCGCTGGGCCGTTTTCTTTTCAGCGGAGACCGCCTGCTGACGGTACGCGCATCCGGCATGGCGCAGCGGCACGCGCACGGCTTCGGTGACGTGACGGAAGATGACCTGCACTCCACCGGCTTCGCGGAAGCCGCGTGGTCCGGCACGGCGCGCCAGCACACGTGGGTGGCCGGCGCGGCGCTGCAGACGGAGAGCTACCGCGCGGACGACGTGGCGGGCTTCGATTACACCTACACCACGCCGTCCCTCTTCGGACAGGAGGAGTACGCGCCGGCGGAGTGGATCACCTTCTCGCTCGCCGGCCGGGCGGACTGGCACAGCGAGTACGGCGCGTTCTTCAACCCTCGCCTTTCGCTTCTCCTTCGCCCCGCGGGATGGACGGTGCGGGGCTCCGTGGGCACCGGCTACTTTGCGCCTACGCCGTTCACGGAAGAAACGGAGGCGATCGGGCTGACGCGCGTCCTTCCCCTTTCCGACGCGCTCGAGCCGGAGCGCGCGCGGACGGCGTCGCTGGACGTGGGCCGCACCGTGGGCGCGCTGGAGATGAACGCTACTCTCTTCGGGTCGCGGACGGAGCACGCTCTGCAACTGGTGCAGAGCGACGCTGAGGCAGGAATGCTGGCGCTGGTGAACGCGGACGGCCCGACGCGCACGTGGGGCACGGAGCTGCTGGCGCGGTGGCACCGGGAGCCGTTTCACGTCACGGCCACGCACACGTGGCTGCGCTCGCGCGAACACGATCCAGAGGGCGCGGGCCGGCGCGAAGTGTCGCTCACGCCGCGGCACGCGCTCGGCCTTGTCGGGATGTGGGAGGCGGAAGAGACGGGACGGCTGGGCGGGGAGTTCTACTACACGGGCCGTCAGACGCTGGAAGACAATCCGTTTCGCGACGCCAGCCGCCCGTACCTGATCGTGGGCCTGCTGGCGGAGCGGCGGATCGGGCCGGCGCGGGCGTTCATCAACCTCGAGAACCTGCTGGATGTGCGGCAGACGCGCTGGGACCCGCTCGTGCTCCCCGCCCGCTCCCGCGAGGGCCGCTGGACCACGGACGCGTGGGGCCCGCTGGAGGGCCGCGTCATCAACGCCGGCGTGCGGCTGGATCTGTAGACCGGCTCGTTCAGCCGGTTTGAGCACTGGCGGCGGTGACTGAACGAGAAAATCCGCGCGCGGCCCAGGCACGGGTCCGGCGGTTGAAACCGCGCCTCGGAAGACACGAAGTCCGCCTCCGCGGACTGTGACTTCGGGTTCAATCCGTCGCGAACCGTTGCGGAGCAAGTCGATTCGCCGCAACACGATGAAAACCTCACGTTGCTGCCGTGAGCCTTCAACCGCCTGGAACCACGCCACCTGAGCCACAGCGTGCCGTCGCGCTGAGGTCTCCCCCTCTCCCGCTTGCGGGAGAGGGGGCCGGGGGGTGAGGGCTGCCTGCCGCCGCGCCACATCATCCGGAGCGCGCTGAGTTTTTGTTCTCCCCTTCTCCGTGCGTCTGTGGTGATGAGCAACGACACGCCCCCCCGCCCCGTCCCGCTTCCGCGATCCTACAGATCGTACCCCTGCGCGCGCATCTGCTCGCGCACGCCTTTGGCCTCCTCATCCCCCGCGTCCAGCGCCTTGCGGATGGTCTTGCGCTGCTCGGGCTCCAGTTCCGGAGGCAGCGTGGGCACGTCCGCATCGACCACGGCGTCGATCACGAACGGGCCGTTTGCCGCCAGCGCCTGCTCCCACGCCGCGTCTACCTGGTCCGGATGGTCGATGCGCACACCCTGCAGTCCCATCGCCTCCGCGATCCGCGCGTACGGCAGGTCCGACAGGTCCTGCGTGGCGGGAAAGCGCGGAAAGCCCTCCATGGCCCGCTGCTCCCACGTCACGAAGTTCAGGTCGCGGTTGTTCAGCACCAGGATGATGAGCCGCGGGTCGCTCCACCGGTCGCGGTAGCGCGCGGCAGTGATCAGCGCGTTGATGCCGATCATCTGCATCGCACCGTCTCCAACCAGGGCGATCACGGGGCGGTCCGGATGCGCGAACTTGGCGGCAATCGCGTAGGGCACGGCGCATCCCATGGTCGCCAGCGTGCCGGAAACGGAGGCCATCATCCCCTCGCGAATGCGGATGTTTCGCGCCATCCATACGGCCGCCGTCCCCGAATCCGCCGTGATGATCGCGCCGTCCGGCAGCCGGTCGGAAAGCGAGCGGACGACGGCCTGCGGGTTGAGCGGATTGGCCGGCGCGTCGGCACGCTCGTCCAGCGTCTGCTCCCAATCCGCCTTCCATCCCTCCACCGTTTTACGCCACGCACGGTCCTCCTTGCGCTCCAGCAGCGGCGCAAGGGCGGCCAGCGTCAGCGCGGCGTCGCCCACGAGCGCGGCTTCCATCGGGTAGCGCATCCCCAGCATGGACGCGTCCGTGTCGATCTGAACGCCGCGCGCCTGCCCCTCTTCCGGCAGGAATTCCGTATACGGAAAGCCGGAGCCCACCATCAGCAGCGTGTCGCATTCGCGCATCATGCGATTGCTGGCGCTGGTGCCCAGCCAGCCGACGGAGCCGGTGACCCAGGGCAGGTCATCCGGCAGAACCGCCTTGCCCAGCAACGCCTTGGCCACGCCCGCGCCCAGCCGCTCGGCCACGTCGCGCACCTGCTCCCCCGCCGCCAGCGCGCCCGCGCCCACGAGGATGGCGACCTTCTGTCCCGCGTTCAGCACGTCGGCGGCGCGGCGCAGATCGTCGTCCGTGGGCACCACGCGCGGCGCGGAATACCCGACGGAAGAGTGATGATGGCCGTGCTCGTGCGGCGGACTTTCCACCGCGGGCTCGTCCTGCACGTCGTGGGGGATGATGACGCAGGTGACGGTGCGCCGCGCGTGCGCCACCCGGAACGCGCGGTCGATGACGTGCCGCACCTGCTCGGGGCTGCTCACCATCTGCACGTACGCGCTCGCCACGTCCTTGAAGAGGGTGACGAGGTCCACCTCCTGCTGCGTGCCGCCGCCCAGCCCCGTGGTGGGCTGCTGGCCCACGATGGCCACCACGGGTTGATGGTCGAGCTTGGCGTCGTACAACCCGTTGAGCAGGTGGATGGCGCCCGGCCCGCTGGTGGCCATGCAGACCGCGACCTCGCCGCTGAACCGCGCGTAGCCGCTGGCCATGAGCGCAGCCAGTTCCTCGTGCGGAGGCTGGATGAACTCGATGGATTCGTCCGCGCGCTGCAGGGCGCCCAGGATGCCGTTGATGCCGTCGCCGGAATAGCCGAACATTCGCCGCACGCCCCACGCGCGCAGCCGCTCGATCAGAAAATCCGAAACTTTCTTTTCGCCCATTGTCCCGTCCTCGCGGTTCACGTCACTCCCGGCGCAGGGCGGCGGCGGCGGCAAGAAGCAATCCGCATCCACCGCGGGTTGCGGGCGGTTCACGACTTGCTGAAACGGCCGGCAGCGAACGCACTGCCGGGTGACCGGGTACAAGGGTCGTACTCCGGCGGGAAAACACACAGAGGATTGAGGTTACGATGGCGGACAAGCTGCGGCTGAGCGACGACGAGTGGAGAAAGCGGCTTACGGCGGAGGAGTTTCAGGTGCTGCGGCAGCACGGTACCGAGCGGCCGTGGGACGGGTGCTTTCTGGGGACCAAGGACCCCGGAACGTACGTGTGCGCGGCGTGTGGAAATCCGCTTTTCAAGTCGGGGGAAAAGTTCGAGTCGGGCACGGGATGGCCGTCGTTCACCAGCCCCGTTTCCGCCGACGCGGTGACGGAATACGAGGATCGCTCGTTCGGCACCATCCGCACGGAAGTGCGCTGCGCGCGCTGCGACGGGCACCTGGGCCACGTGTTTCCCGACGGCCCGCCGCCCACCGGGCTGCGGTACTGCATCAACTCGGTGAGCATGAAGCACGTGCCGGAAGGTTCGCCCATCACGCTGGTTACGGCGTAGCGGCACGGATTACTGACGTCCCGTTTACAAACCGCTCGAGTTCCTGAAAAAAGGATCGGGTGAACTGGCGGTGTGAGGCATCTCCAATCTTGTCTCGCCCGAGGCTGTCCTGAGCGAATGAATCCGCCGCTCGAACAGCGGGAAGCCCCGACACGACGCCCACAGGCGTCGTTCGGGGCTTCAACTACATGGGGGAGAAACGAACGCGCGTACCCTCCATTTGTCATCCTGAGCGAGCGGCGACGCCGCACGCTCAGCCGCACTGTTGATTGCAGCGAGTCGAAGGTGATCTTGCCACATCGCCGGCCACGAGCACCACGGCTCGAGTCTGATCCGTTGCCACCTCCGGTCCGCACCCATCGGCTATCCGTCCCGTGTTCCAGGCAACACCGGCGAGCGCAGGCAATGATCACCCGTGGCCCCCCGCTTGCGAAGCCCCGGCGCGACCGAAACATTCGACAAACCTGCATCGGTGAGCGTGGGATGTTCCTGAACGATGATTCATTTTCACGCCGCAAGTTCGTGCTCGCCAGCGCCGGCGGGCTGATCGGCGCGGCGGTGGGCGCGGGAGCCGGCGAGGCGGGCGCGCAGACGACGTCATCCGCCAGCGCTCCCGTGGCGGCATCCGGACCGGCGCAGGAGCCGCGCGCCATCGGCCGTCCCATGCCGGAGCTGGAAAACCCGCTCCCCATGGCGCCGGACCAGCGCATCGGCTGGGCGATCGTGGGGCTCGGCGACTTCGCCATCAACCAGATCCTCCCCACCATCGGCGACACGCGCATGTGCAAGCTGACCGCGGTGGTCAGCGGCAACGCCGAAAAGGCGCGCACCATCGCGCAGGCGTACGGCGTGCCCTCGCGCAGCGTGTACTCGTACGACGACTTCGACCGCATCCGCGACAATCCGGACGTGCAGGTCGTGTACATCATCCTCCCCAACGCGCTGCACCGGGACTGGACGATCCGCGCCGCGCGCGCCGGAAAGCACGTCTTCTGCGAAAAGCCCATGGCGGTGAGCGTGGATGACTGCAAGGCGATGATCGACGCCTGCCGCACCGCGCGCCGCAAGCTGATGGTGGCCTACCGCGCGCAGTTCGAGCCGCACATCATGCTCGCGAAGCAGATGATCGGCGAAGGGAAAATCGGCACCGTCCGTTCGCTCGCCGGCGAGCACGGGCGCATGCTGGAGCTGGACAAGCCACGCGACCAGTGGCGTGCGCGGCAGGAACTGGCCGGCGGCGGAAGTCTGTACGACATCGGCATCTACAACCTGAACACCGCGCGCTTCCTGGCGGGCGAGGAGCCGGTGGAGGTCACCGCCACGCTGCGCAATTCCGACGATCCCCGCGTCACCGTGGAGACCAATGTCGACTGGACGATGCGCTTCGCCAGCGGCATCCGCAGCACCTTCAACTCGTCGTACGGATACCAGAACAACAAGCGCCTCCAGGTGATGGGCACCGAGGGCACCATCGAGCTGGATCCCGCGACGGAGTATTACGGCAACCGGCTTCTGCTCAAGAAGGAGCAGGCGGTGGAGCAGCGCGAAATCCGCCCGACCAACCAGTTCGCGGCAGAGATGGACCACTTCGCCGAATCCATCCTGCAGGACAGACAGCCCAAGACCCCGGGCGAAGAGGGGATGCGCGACGTGCAGATCATGCAGGCGATCTACCAGGCCGCGCGCACCGGCCGCCCCGTCGAGATCCCGCCCAGGGGCTGACCGGCGGCGGGAAAAGGGCGGGCTTGGGCGATGGGCTCCGAGGGGGCACCGCCCTTGCCTGCCCCGTCCGGCCTCTCGCGGAAGCCGGAACGCACACGGTCGCGGCTGGGCGATCCGCGGACGCTGGACCTCAACGGAGACGACGGAATGGCGGAGCGGATGGGGATGGGCGAGGCGGCGGCCAAGGGCGCCGTTGCGGGGCTGGTGGCCGGGATGGCGATCAACCTGGTGTGGCAGGCGGGCGAGCGCTTTGTGCTGGCGCCCGGGGAGCGGGTGGGCTCGCCGACGTCGCGTATGGTGAAGCAGAAGGCGGAGGCGTCCGGGCGGACGGTCTCGGAGGCGCAGGTGCGGACCGCCGCGGGCGCCATCTACGGCGGGACGATGGCGACGTACGGCGTGCTGTATGGCGTGGTGCAGACCCGCCTGAATCCGCCACCGCTCGCGACAGGCATGCTGCTGACGGGGATCATGTATGCGCTCAACTTTCCCCGCTTCGGCGCGCTGCCCAGGAACGACATCATGCCGCCACCGTCCGAGCAGCGGCCCGCGGCGGCGGCGGTGCCCATCGTGGCGCAGCTGGCGTTCGGTGCGGCGCTGCCGGCGGTGTTCGCCGCGCTGTCCGGAGGCGGGGCGGACGCGGCGGATTACGAGTACGATCCGGCCTGACGCGGTACGGTGGATGGGGGGCGGCGGCTCGGGCCGACTGCTGAAGTTCGCTGCGGCAGAGCTTTGCTCGTCGGCGGGCTGTGGAGGCCCCTCCCGTGCAAACAGACGCACGGAGAGGGGAGAACGGCAGCGACTTCACGCTACGGATGGTGTTGCGCGGCCGGAGAGGCCCCCTCTCCCCGGCCCTCTCCCCCGCTCCGCGGGAGAAAGGGAGACCTCAGCGCGGCGGCGGCTGCGGCTCAGGTCGCGCGCTTGGCGTTGGTGGAAGCCTCACAGCAGCACGCTGAGGCTTTGCCTCGTTGTGTGGCAACTTGGATTGCCCACGCAGTCGGATGATCCCGATGCGCGGCGAACTCGATCGATCGTCTCCAGCGGGAATCACTCCCCAGCCGTCACCCGGCGTGCAAGATCTGCGAGCGTGACTTCGCCCAGGCGGGCCAGAAGCACCTCCCGCGCGGCACGCAGCGCATCCTCCACCGCCCCGTTGACAGCGCCTTCCACCGGGCAGTCGGGATGGTCCGTGGACGGGCCCATCGCAAAGATTCCAGGTTCTCCAAGAGCGCGGTGCACGTCCAGCAGCGTAATTTCATCCAGCGCTCGCGCCAGCATCCACCCGCCCCCGTGCCCCCGCTCGGAACGCACATACCCGTGATCCCGCAGCCCCGCCATGGTGCGCCGCACGACGACGGGATTGGTGTTCAGCATGAGCGCGATGACCTCCGAGGTTTCGCTTCCCCCGCGTAACCCCATGTGGATCAATACGTGGCTCATCCGGGCAAGCCGGCTGTCGGGTCTCACGGCACTCCGTTGCGCTTCGAGGCAGGGCGGGACCAGCTCCCGCAACATCAGAGGTTACATAGGATGATTGACGTTCCCAATCAAGTAACTTATGATGTTGCGAAACCGATTTCCTCAACCGGAAGCGCGCGATGAGCAGCCTTAAGCACCTCACCGTCCAGGCGAACGGGATCCGGATGCACGTGGCCGAGCAGGGCGACGGGCCCGTGGTTCTTCTCTGCCACGGCTTTCCCGAAACGTGGTACGCGTGGCGTCATCAACTGCCGGCGCTGGCGGGAAACGGGTTCCGAGCGGTGGCGCCCGACCTGCGCGGCTACGGCGCCACGGAACGCCCCGCGGACGCCGGACAGTATTCGCTGTTCCACCTGGTGGGCGACATGGTGGGGCTTCTGGATGCGCTCGGCGCGGAGACGGCCGTGATTGTGGGCAACGATTGGGGCGCGACCCTGGCGTGGCAGGCGGCGCTGCTGCGGCCGGATCGGTTTCGCGCCGTAGTGGCGTCATCCGTACCGATGATGACGCGGTCGCCGCTCCCGCCCGGCAAGCTGTTTCCCGCCACGGACGATGCGCTCTTCTACACCCTCTACTTTCAGGAGCCGGGCGTTGCCGAGCGCGAGTTCGAGCGGGACGTGCGGCTGACGCTGCGCAAGCTCATCTTTGGCGCCTCGGGTGATGCCGGTGCACGGGTGGATGGAGACGGAACGCCCAACCCGTTCAGGATGGTGACCCGGCGCGACGGGCTGCTGGCCCCGCTCCCCGCGCCCGAATCGCTCCCCGCGTGGATCACCGAAGCTGACCTGGACGTGTACGCGGAAGCCTTTGCCGCCAGCGGGTTTGGCGGCGCGCTGAACTGGTATCGCAACCTGGACCGCAACTGGGAGCTTCAGGCCGCGCTCGACGGGCTGACGGTGCGCGTGCCCGCCCTGTACGTCGTCGGCGAGCGTGACGTTGGGCTCAGCATTCCGGGGATGCGCCAGATCATGGACGGCATGCCGGCGCTGGTGCCGCACCTCCGCGACACCGTTGTGATCCCCGAGGCTGGGCACTGGATTCAGCAGGAAAAGCCGGAGGAGTACAACGCCGCGCTCCTGGCGTTTCTCCGAACCCTGTAGCCCGCGTTCCAAGGCGCCGCGCGGGTCCGTCCCGTGGCGGGATGGGATTGACCGCGCGTGCGATCGGGACGGTGCGGATCGGGATTTTCGGCTCAATGCCCCGGGATCGCGCCTGCCCAGCGACGGCTCGACACAGCGGCACGCCAATCGCCTAGAGGCGGCTCCCGGTACTTGGCGGTTTCGGCGCCGTCGTGTGGGCGGCGCCGTTCGCATCATCAACAGGAGCACGCAATGGCAGACGCATCGCAGATCCGCGAGCACGCGGAAGTCGTGGGTTCGGACGGCCAGCACGTCGGCACGGTGGACCACGTGGACGGCAACTCCATCAAGCTTGCCAAGCGCGACGCGAGCGCGGGCGGAGAGCACCACTGGATCCCGCTTTCCTGGGTGGAATCGGCGGCGGAAACCGTGCGGCTGAACCGCACCGGCGCGCAGGCCCAGGAGGAGTGGAGCGACTCCGCCTCCTGACGCAAAACGATTCCGCCCGCGTCTCTCTGGGGAGCGCGGGCGGAGCGGCGGAGATCATCCAAGCCGGGGCGGCACCGATCATCCGGGGCTGCCCCGCTTGCGTGGGGCGGCGGACGGATTGCGGGGAGATCACGGTGGTCATCAATGGAAGTCACGTCCCGGGCGCGCCCCGTGGATCAGGAGCAGCCGTCCCCGGCCTGATTGTACGTCTGGTACATTCCGGGGCTCACCGGAATGTAAAGGTGGCCCGGCATGTCGGCGAAGCCGGTTTCCGCATAGATCCTGATGGCGCCGTGCCATCCGACTCCCTCCAGCAGATCCGGTTCGATGGAAGAGCGCGGCAGTCCATATTTGAGGTACCGCCGCCCCTCGAACGAGATGAGCTCATTGTTCAGGAACCAGCCCTCCGTTCCCGCGTAGGCGGGCGAGGCCGGCAGGCGAACCCGCCGCGTGCGGGTCACATCTTCGATTTCGGTGCCCAGCACGCGTAGCCCGCCGAACGTTTCGTGTCCCAGGGCCGCGATCACCCATCGGCCCCGCTCCCTGCGCCATTCCACGAACGCGGACGAGACGAACGAATCACCCAGCTCCATGAATTCCGGACGGCCCGCTGGCGCAAACCGGGAGGGTCCGGTGGCGCGCCACGGCGTGGAATCATCGGCCCACAGGCGCAGCGAGCCGATGGTCACGGCCTCCGGACTGAAGCGGAACGCCTTCCAGAGCGGACCGCAGAGCGCCATGGCCGCGGCCGCCTCCGATCCGCGGAACCGCTGGACGCCAACGTCATCTCCCGACGGCCGGTGGATCACGTGCACCAGCGTCCAGTCGCCCTCCGTGGGAAAGTACGAGACGATGCTGTCATCGTTGAAGCCGCGGACCGTGGTGAGGAACGCGTTCAACTGCCTGCGCGCGGAGGCCGTGCTCCGTGCCTCGCGGCGCGGCTGGGCGCCCAGCGCGGGCGGGCATGCGGAGAGCGCGATCAGGAGCAGGGCGAGGCGGGCGACTGTCTGCACGGGATGGAGACGGGAAACGAGGGGGGGCGATGCGAGCGGCGGAACGGAGGTGCACCGTGCCCCCAGGCCTGCCAGCGAGGGGGATCGCGGATGAGCGGCGGACGGAGGGCGTGCCGGCGGATTGCGCGAGGGGAAATCCGGGCGGTGCTACACCGGCTCCTCCGGTCCGAACATCGGCTCCACCTGCGTCGCCATGCAGCTGGGGCAGATGCCGTGGCTGAACCGCGACCGGGTGTGCCTGGAAATGTACGACTCCACCGACTCCCAGTAGTCGTCGTCATCGCGGATTTTTCTGCAGTAGGAGCAGATCGGCAGAATCTCGCGCAGCGACCGCACCTCCGTCAGCGAGGACTGCAGTTCGCCCACCAGGCGCTCCCGCTCGTCATCCGCCAGCTTGCGCGCGGTAATGTCGCGGGCGACGGCGTAGATGGTACGCTCTTCCACCGCCGGCGCCGAATTCCACAGCAGCCAGCGGTACGTGCCGTCCTTGCAGAGATAGCGGTTGGAGAACCCCCGTGCCTGTCCGCCGCCGCGCACGTCCCGGTTCTGGACCAGCGTGCGCTCCCGGTCGTCGGGATGAACGAACTCGATGAACGGCTTCGCCATCATCTCGGCCGGCGTAAAGCCCAGCGTGCGCTCCCACGCCGGGTTCAGGCGCCGGAAGTAGCCGTTGTAGTCCAGAAAACAGAACATGTCGATGGACACCGAGAAGAACCCGTCCAGCTCGTGAACCGTGCGGGCCACCCGGTTGCGGCAGATCATCAGGTCGATGGTGGTGCGCAGCTCCCTCTGGGTGTACGGCGCGCGCAGCGACGCAGACCGGTCCGGCGCGGGTTCGCCCGGCTCGCTCTCGGCCTCGTTCAGCAGCCGCAGAACCGGGATGTCGTCGTACCCGGCTCCCAGGTCACGCCTCGCGGCGGGCTCAGCCCCGGGCGCGCCGCTGATCACCACCAGTTCCGCGCACCCTTCCACGGACGGCGGCACGCCCTCGCCGGGGCGCGAAACGGCGGCCACGTCGTACCCGCACGCCCGCAGAAACCGGGCGAGTTCCGCCGCGCCGTCCGTTGCGCTCACCAGCAGAATGCGGTCTGGCACGATGTCCTGAAAGCTCACGGCGGTACGACCAACGGTGCACGGCACCGTCGCGGTCCCCGAACATGGCTCCCCGCGGCCCCCGTGAACAGGTGCGCCGCCCGCGGACGCCTTCCGCCGCTCCGCCGCTTTCCCGCAATCCCTCGCTTTTCCGGGCCGTGGACGACCGGGCGGGGCGAATGCGCGGCGGAGGACGACCGCGCGGGACGGACTTCAGGACCCGGAAGCGAGCCGGTCCAGCCGCGGCGTTTCGGCGCTGGTGATGACGGGCGTGTCCGGAAGCGGCGCCAGGCGCGTCTGCTCCACCTCCGCCATCAGCCGCTGAAGCCGCAGGAACGCCAACTCCTCGCGCTCCGTCCGCTGGTAGCCGCGCCACGCCAGGTTGGTCTTTTCCAGCGGATCGGCGTTCAGGTCGTACATCTCCCACTGCTCGGGGACGTTGCCGTTGGCGTCGTAGTAGCGGGCCAGCTTCCACCCGGCCTTGCGGACGCACACGATGTGGTTGGGCGGAGGGAGGTACGGCGGATTGGGCTGCCCCGCCTGCCAGTCGTCCCAAGTGAACACCACGTACGACTGCGGCGGCAGCGCGTGCGACGGGTTCAGCACCACGGCGGAGTAGTCCACGCCCTGCCACGGCGCGCGCGCCTCGGCCGGCGTGTGGAGAAGCGAGGCGATCGTGGGCAGAAAGTCCACGTGCGAAACCAGCGCACCCGACTCCAGCGGGCCGTCGTACAGCGCGGGGGACGAAAAGATCAGCGGGACGCGCAACGATTCCTCGTACGCGTTGAAGTTCTTCTGCCGCAGCCCGCCGTGCGCCAGCCCCATCTCGCCGTGGTCCGCCGTGCGGATGACGACGGTGCTGCCGCGCAGCCCCGTGCGGTCCAGCGTGTCCAGTACGTCCACCAGATACTGGTCCGACGCCTTGATCAGATTCCCGTAGAAATTCAGGTAATCCAGCTTCATCTGATGATTGTCCAGCGAGCCCGTCTGGTTGAACATGGCCAGAAACTCCCGCTGCACCACGGGCTTGGTGGACAGGTCCTCATCCACCGTTTCCGGAAGTCCGATGTCGCCCTTGAGCCACGCATCCTCGTATCCCGCTTCGATGTACGTGTCGGGGTAGAAGAGCACGTCGTGCGGATTGACCAGCGACACCACCAGAAAGAACGGCTGCTGCCCCGCGGCCGCGGATTCCAGGTACTCCAGCGCGCCCTCGTAGCTGCCATCCGCGTCCGCCCGCGACAGCATGAAGCGGCCGTCGTTGTCCGGCTCGCCACCGCCCGCCTCGGGAATGCTCTGGTTGGCGCCCGCGTCCGGCGGATCCCACCGGCCGAATCCGTACTTCTCCACGTCCCGCGGCTCCCACTGGCCGCGCGGCGGATACTTGCTCAGGTGCCACTTGCCCTTGTAGACGGGGGTGTACCCGGCCGCGGCCGCCACCGTGGCCAGGTTGGCGAAATCCACCGGCATCTCCACCTGGTCGTACAGCAGGGGATCGTCCATGCTGGTTTCCAGCGTGTAGCGCACGCCGTGCTGGGCGGGAAAGTAGCCCGTCATGAGCGTGGCGCGCGCCGGCGAGCACATGCACGAGTTGGTGAACGCGTTCTGAAACCTCACTCCGCGGCTCTGCAGACGCGTCAGCCCGGGCAGGTTCTGCTCCGCCCAGCCCGGCGGAAAGTGCTGAATCCGGCGGTCCTGATCGGTGATGAACATCACCACGTTCATCCCGGCCATCCCGCTGCGCCCGCCGTCCGTGCCGGATGATGCGGGATTGGAAGCGTGCTCGCCGGGACCGTCGGCGGCGTCAGACGTCTGCATGGGCGGATGGATGGGCGGGAGAGGAGGAGGACGACAGGAAGGAGCCAGCCCGGCGAATATTGTCCGGAGACATATGGCGGGCAAGTACGACAACTACGGACTCGTCCCCGTCCCCCACGGCACGGCTGCGAATCAGCAGCGCATGCGAGCTCGATACCGCGCGTGAGCGATTCTTGCCAGACGATGGCGCCACTCGGCTGACGATGAATCGTGGCTAACCTGCTCAATCTGGCATCTTCATGGCACTTACACAGATGCAGCTCATTCAGTCACTGGGTGAGGCGATGGCGTGGTTTGAACGGGAAATCAACTGGGACGTTCCCGCAACCGAGTTGCGGCATCTGTGCGGCCGCATCGGCGAGTTGTACGTGGCCATGATCACGAACGGGCAGATGGCCCCGTTGGTGAATCAGAAGGGCTATGCCGTCGTCAGCGCGCTCGGTGAGCGGATCTCGGTCAAGACCACCGCCATTGCGGATTCGGGTGGGCACGTCACGTTCAATGCCAAGTCGCTGGCGTTTGTAGACCGTGTGATCGTGCTGCGGATCAACACCGAAGAGATGCAGGTAGAGACGCTGCTGGACCTTCCCGTCGCCGATGCAGTCGCCCGGATGAGTCCTGAAAGCCGCGGAAAGCGCACAATCTCGCTGAGCCGCCTCGTGAAGAAGCCGGTGCACGCCGCACCGGTCAAAGCGGTCATGGACGTTGAATTTGAAGGACACCGCATCCGCGAACTGGAGACCGGCACCATCGAAGTCTTCAAAGGCGGAACCGCCATCACGCCCGTGAAGCCGGTGCTGCGCGAACTGGCGGTGCGTCTCAACGTCGGCCTGTTGAACGGGAGCGGTAACCCGATGAACACGCGCCAGCTCGGAACGCAGGTGATCAAGAGCATTCTGGAGCTTGGCGAACCCAGGATCGGGCGTCTCTGATGCACGCCGCGTCCGCAGCACCGTCGCGAACCGGTGCCTCGCTGGCCGTTGACGGCATCGGGACATGGTACCAGGCTAGAAGCTGTGCAGAACGACGCCCCGCACGTACTCCGCGTGCGGGGCGTTCTTCATCGTCTTACTTCCGCACGTCAGCGCTTGTTGCCCAGGATGGTGCCGCGGCAGGCCGGGGCGCCGCAGTGGCAGGGAAAGCGGCGCTTCATTTTGGCCGTGTGGCGCTGGGGGAGGATGTAGTTGTAGTCGTACGCCAGTTCCTCACCCGGCTCGATGTCGCGGATACTTTCGATGAACAGGCGCCCGTCCTCCTCCACCACCTCGCAGTTGGGGTCGCAGGAGTGGTTGATCCACCGCGCCAGGTTTCCGCCGAACGCCGCGTCGATCATGGTGTCGTCATCCACCGCGAACAGAAAGGTGTGATGGACGCCGGTGAAGTCGTCGGGGTAGCGGCGCTCGGCCTCGGCGGTGGTGATGCGCTCGCCGCGGTACTCCACGATGCGCGTTTCTTCAGGGATGGGCGCGCGCGCGTACACGCCGCGGCCATGAATGCCGGAGCGGCGCACGGACAGAAAGCGCCGGACGGGGAGAACAGGTCTTCGCATCCCGCGATTCTATCACCCGGCGCGCCGTGGCGGGAGGGGGATGTTCCCCGGTGGATGCGGCAGATTCGTCCGCTTCCGCCGCGGAAGCCCGTACTCGGCACACGCAGCCCCCCATCACGCGGACGTCGTGGCCTCCGGCATGCCTGCTGTGCGGTGGGATCACACCGTCGCCGCCGCCGCCGAGCACGCTCGCGGATACTGCGCGCGACGGTACGGTTGATGACGACGGCATCGAGCCGGAACCGGCTCGGCACGCACTGGACAGTGGAGCAGAGATGAAGATCGGGATCATTGGCGCGGGGCAGATCGGCGGCACGCTGGCGCACCGCCTGAGCGCGATCGGGCACGACGTATCCGTAGCGAACTCGCGCGGGCCGGCCACGCTGGCGGACCTGGCCGCGGCGACCGGCGCCACGGCGGTCACGGTGCACGAGGCGGCGCGCGGGGCGGAGATCGTGGTGGTGACCATTCCGGAGGCGCGCGTCCCGGAGCTGCCGGACGACCTGTTTGCCGGAGTACCGGACGAGGTGGTCGTCATCGACACCGGCAACTACTATCCGCGTGAGCGCGACGGCCGCATCGACGAGATCGAGTCGGGGATGACGGAGAGCCGCTGGGTGGAGCGGCAGCTGGGCCGGCCGGTGGTCAAGGCGTTCAACAACATCGCCGCGGAAAGCCTGATGGAGCGCGGCAGCCCCGCCGGACGCCCCGGACGCATCGCTCTCCCCATCGCGGGCGACCGCCCCGCCGACGTGGACGCGGTGATCCGCCTGGTGGACCAGCTGGGGTTCGACGGCGTGAACGCGGGCGGGCTGGACGAGTCGTGGCGGCAGCAGCCCGGCACGCCCGTGTACGGCACGGACCTGAACGCCGAGGCCCTGCGCCGCGCCCTGGCCGAAGCGAGCCCGGACCGCCCGGCTGGCTTCCGCGCCTGACACCGGCCAGCGCCGCGGCGGGTCCAAGCGCCGGGCCGGCCCCCGCCGACGCGCGAGAGATGCCACGCGCCTCTGGATGAGGCCGATCCGGACATCCGCGGCCCTCACGAACACAGGACGCCACCGCTTTCCCGAGCGGTGGCGTTCCGCATTCGTCTTCAAGGCAACCCGGGATTCGCGCCAGATTCCACGCACCGGCCCGTCTCCGACAGGAGAGAGGCGTCCCATCCGCCCCATAGACCCTCGCCCCCGCCCGATCCACACACCGGGCTCGCGGAACCCCGGAGCCGGTTCATCGGCCGAAACGGGAGTTTGGCAGAGTTCTTTTGACCCGGAGACACGCAAGCCGCCATCGTTGCCGCACTCACTTACGGGAGATGCGATGACGATCACACGATTCGGGTGCGCGGTCCGGCGGGTTCTCACCCCCGCAGCGGACCGGTTCGCGGGCGGGCGGACAAGGATGGAGAACGATGCGGGCGTGCGCTCCAGCCAGCGGGAGCGCGCCCTTCCCCACGGGGAGCGCTGACCCGCATGTACGCCATGGAAACGTGCGGGCTGACACACCGTTTCGGGGGCGGCGATCCCGTCCTGCGCAACGTGGAACTGCGGGTTCCGGAGGGGAGCATCTACGGGTTCCTGGGCCCCAACGGCGCGGGAAAGACCACCACCCTGCGCCTGGTGCTGGGACTGCTGGGCCAGCAGGAGGGCACCATCCACCTCTTCGGCCGGCCGCTCACCGGCAACCGTGGCGAACTGCTGCGGCAGGTGGGCTCATCCATCGAAAGCCCCTCGCTGTACGCCCACCTGACCGCCCGCGAAAACCTGCGCATCTGGCAGCTGGTGTTCCGCTGCCCCGAGCGCCGCATCGGCGAGGTGCTGTCCCTGGTGGGGCTGAGCGGCACCGGGAGCAAGCGGGCGGGACAGTTTTCCCTGGGGATGAAGCAGCGGCTGAGCCTGGCCGTGGCCCTGCTGCACGAGCCGCGGATGCTGGTGCTGGACGAGCCCACCAACGGACTGGATCCGCACGGCATTCTGGAGATGCGCGACCTGCTCCTTTCGCTCAACCGCGCGCACGGCACCACCATCGTCGTGTCCAGCCACCTGCTGGCCGAGGTGGAGCGGCTGGTCACGGACGTGGCCATCATCAGCCGGGGAACGCTGCGGTTCCAGGGACCGCTGGCGGAACTGATGGCGCGCCGCGAGGCCACATCCTTCATCACCTTTGATTCGGGAGACAACACGCGCGCGCTGGAGATCATCGCGGCGGGCGGCTGGACGGCCGTGCCGCACGAGGGAAAGGTGCGCGTTCCGGCGCTGCCGCCCGAAGAGATCGGGCGCATCAACCACCGCCTGGCGCTGGCCGGCGTGTCCGTTCACGAGATCACCGCCGGAGGCACCCGCCTTGAAACCCTCTTCATGGACCTGGTCCAGGACTGACGCCGTGACTGCATCACCGTTGCCCGCGCTGCGGGCGGAATGGCTCAAACAGCGGCGCAGCCTGGCCGGATGGCTCATCCTGGCGGGCGGCCTGTTCACCCCAAGCATCATCTTCGCGCTGCGCCTGTACCAGCGCCGCGCCCTGCCGGCCATGTACGCCGCCCCCACGTTCTGGGAGAAGCACTGGACGCAGTCGTGGGAATCCATCACCATCATGATCCTGCCGATGATGGGCGTGCTGATTACGGCGCTGGTGGCGCAGATCGAATTTCGCAACAATACCTGGAAGCAGGTGCACGCGACGCCGCAGCCGCCGGCCGCCATCTTCTTCGCCAAGCTGGCGGTGGTGCTGGTGCTGATGGCGGAGCTGTTCGTGGTGCTGAACCTGGGGGTGTACGCGTCGGCCATGCTTCCCGCCCTGGTCTTCGGCCACGTGGACGCGCCGTCCACCCCCGTTCCCGCCGGGCTCTTTCTGGCCCGGAGCGCGCGCTTCTTCGTGGACTGCCTTCCCGTGGTGGCGCTGCAGTTCGGCGTGGCGCTGCACTTCAGAAACTTCATGGTGCCCGTGGGCGTGGGCATGGCCGTGTGGATCCTCACCATCGGCATGTTCAACAGCCGCGTGAGCTACCTGATCCCTTTTTCCTACCCGGGGCTGGACTACATGGTGGATGCGGGATACCGGACGGGATACGGCCTCCCCGTGAGCATTTCCGCCATCGCCCTGGGCGCCGCCGCCGCCTTCACCCTGGCCGGGTACGCGATGTACGCGGGAAAGAAGGACCGGGGATCGTGAAGCGCGGCGTGGTCGCGCTGCTGCACGCCGGCTACTGGGCCGCGTACCTGCTGCTGCTGGCGGTGGTGCTGGCCGCGCTGCGCCTGCCGCTGGCGGATTCCCGGCCCTTTGTCACTTCCCTTCTGGCGGCGCGGCTGGGTGTGCTGGCCGTGGCGCCCAGCCTCGTCGCGTTCTATCTGGCGTACCTGATCCTGTTTCCCCGCCTGCTGGCGCGCCGGCGCATCGGGGCGCTGCTGGCTGCCTGGGCGGCCGCCTCCACGGGCGCCGCGGCGCTGGGCACGCTGGGCACCTGCCTGGCGGGCGCGGGCGGAGCGGCGTGCGCCACGAGCGGGGAGGTGGCGGGGCTGATGGCGCTGCTGGCGCCCGTCGCCGCCCTGCACGCGGGGATGGCGCTGGTGATGCGCGGCTTCGTGGGGTGGTACGGAGACCTGCGCGTCAAGGAAGAGCTGGCGCGCCGGACGCGCGAGGTGGAGACGGCGCTGCTGCGCGCGCGGCTGGACCCGCACTTTCTGTTCAACACGCTGAACAACATCGATGTGCTCATCACCCGCGACGCGGCGGCGGCGTCAGCGTACCTGAACAAGCTGTGCGACATCATGCGCTTCGTGCTGTACGAGGCACGCGCGGAAACCATTCCGCTCACGGCGGAGCTGGCGTACATCGAAAAGTACCTGGACCTGGAACGCATCCGCTCCGCCAATCCCCGCCACGTGCACTACGCGGTGGAGGGGGATCCCGCGGGGCTGCGCATCACCCCCATGATCTTCATCCCCTTCATCGAGAACGCCTTCAAGCACGCCGTGGCCGCGCGCACGGGAAACACGATCGACGTGGCGGTGCGGGTGGACGGCGGCCGCGTGCGGTTCTGCTGCGCCAACCGCCACCGGGGCGCCCACGGCCCCGCGCTCCCCTCCGGCGGGGTGGGCAACGCGGTGATGGCGCGGCGCCTGGCCCTGCTGTACCCGGACCGCCACGCGCTGGACGTTTCGGACCGGGACGACACCTACACCGTCCGGCTCACCGTGGACCTGGCATGACCTCACGCTGCATCATCGTCGAAGACGAGCCGCTGGCCCTGGAACGCCTGGAGGGATACGTGCGGCAGCTCCCCGTCCTTGAGCTGCTTGCCACCTTTCACGACGCGCTGGAGGCGCTGGCGTTTCTGCAGACGAACGCGGTGGAGATCGTCTTTCTGGACATCCAGCTGGGCGGCTGGTCGGGGATCGAACTGCTGGAGACGTCGGCGGTGGCGGGAGAGGTGATCCTGACGACGGCGCATCCCGAGTACGCGCCGAAATCGTACGACCTGAAGGTGGCGGATTACCTGCTGAAGCCGTTCACCTTTCCGCGCTTCGTGCAGGCGGTGGAGCGGGCGCGCGGCAACCTAGCGCGGCGCGAGGAGCCCGGTGCGCGCGACATCCTGTTCGTAAAGACGGAGCTGCGGCTGGAACGGGTGCGGCTGGACGAGGTCCTGTACATCGAGGGCGTGCGGGACTACCGGCGCATTCACACGGTGCACAAGCGCATCATGACACTGCAGACGTTTGGAGAGCTGGAGCGGAAGATCGCCGCGGACGTGGTGTGCCGCGTCCACAAGTCGTACATGGTGGCGCTGGGCCGCATTGAATCGGTGGAGCGCGACCGCATCACCATCGGCGACGTGCTGATCCCCGTCTCCGACACGTATCGCGAGCGCTTCTACGCCCTGATCGGCCACCGGACCCAGGGGTGACGGGGCGAGGATGCGGCGGACCGCAGGATCCTGCGCGCCGGCCAGGAGTCCCGGCGGGCGGCGTCGCGCCTCCAGGGACACGACGTGGCGGCGGAGACCCGGTTCGCCGCGGACAGGTCTGCCTCGATGTCGTTCTCTCCGATGCTGAACGCGGAACGCAGAACGCCGCCACCCCGAGGGAGTAGCGGCGTTCTGTTTTCCTGCGCTCCGGCGTGCGGATCAGCCGGCGTAAGCCCCGACGGCGCCAGCGGTCGCGGGTTCGGCCGCGGTGGCCTTGGTGGCACCCATCATCTCGCGGACGCGGGGGATGACCTCGCGCCCGTAGAGCTCCACGCCGCGCATCAGCACATCATGCCCGAGCGGGCCGGAACTGTACTTCATGTCGAAGCGCGCGACGCCCAGCGCGCCCGCCGTCGCGGCGATCTTGCGCGCCACCGTCTCCGGGGAGCCCACGTACAGCGACCCCGACTCGATCTCGCGGTCGAACTCCGCGCGCGTGGTCGCCGGCCAACCGCGTTCCGCGCCAATGCGGTTGCGCATTTCGCGATAGCCCGGCCACAGCTCCTCGCGCGCCTGCGCGTCCGTCTCCGCCACGTGCCCGGGCGAGTGCACGCCAATCGGCAGGCGCGGCGTGCCCATCTCCTTGAGCGCGCGGTGATACAGATCCACGTACGGCGCAAAACGTCGCGGGTCGCCCCCGATGATGGCCAGCATCAGCGGCAGTCCGTAGCGCGCCGCGCGCACGACCGACTCCGGGCTCCCGCCCACGCCGATCCACGTCTTGAGCCCGCCGTCCGTGGCGGGAAACACGCGCTGGCCCTCCAGTGGTGGACGCGTGGTGCCGCGCCACGTCAGCGGCTCGCCGGTGCGGTCCGCCTCCAGGATGGCGGCGAATAGATCCAGCTTTTCCTCGAACAGCGTGTTGTACTGGTTCAGCTCGTACCCGAACAGCGGAAACGATTCGGTGAACGACCCGCGCCCCAGAATCACCTCCGCGCGGCCGCCGGACGCGGCGTTCAGCGTGGAAAAGCGCTGAAACACGCGCACCGGATCGTCCGAGCTTAGCACGGTGACGGCCGAGCCCAGGTGAATGCGCTCCGTCTGCCCGGCGATGGCGGCCAGCAGCACTTCCGGCGCGGAAACGGCGAAATCCTCACGGTGGTGCTCCCCCACCCCGATGAAGTCCACGCCCACCCGGTCGGCGAGCACGGCCTCGGCGATCACGTCGCGAATCACCTGCGCGTGCGGGACCAAGGCACCGTCCGCGGTGCGGGTGACGTCGCCAAAAGTGTCCAGTCCGAGTTCCAGATGCGTAGTCATGGCCTGCTCATCATCCCAAAGAAAACGTGCGCCCGGCGAACCCCCGTGATCCGCCCGGCATCATTGTCCCGCGTGCTCAGCGCCCCAGCAGGCGCAGCGTGCGCTCGCGCCGCGCCCAGGCGATCGTGGCGACCACCGCCAGCAGCACCAGCGCCATGCCCGGATTTCCGCCGATGACGAACAGGTGCGTGGCCACGGCGCCCAGCATCACCCCCAACAGCAGCAGCGCGCCCGCGCCGGCCAGCGCCGGAACCAGCAGCAGCACCGCGCCCAGCACCTCCAGCGAGCCCGTCAGATAGCGGAACCACTGCCCCGCCCCGAGCGCATCAAACAGACCCACCATGTCCGGCGAGCCGGAGAGCTTGGCGAATCCGGCCATCCCCAGCATGGCGGCCGCGGCGACCTGCAGCACCCAGAGCGCGATGTTGGCGGCCTTGCCGCTGGAGCGCTCGCGGGGCGCGGGGGTCGCGAGAGTTGTGGACATCGGTGTTTCTCCTCAGAAGAACGACTATCCCGGAATCGCCCCGGACGCGGCGCCGGACCGGCGCGTTAACTCACAACCAAGAATCTTGATTTCAAACCATTTGATCAGCCGAAATCACCCCCGCTCCGCCGCGTGCCGCCCCAGGCGCCGCAGGAGCGACGTGGTGATCCGCTTTTCTTCGGTGGTGAGGCCTTCCATGGCGGCGCGGATCACTTCCGCATGCTCAGGAAAGATGCCATCCACCAGTTTCCGCCCGGCGTCGGTCAACTCCGCGTAGCACACGCGCCGGTCCTCGGAGGACATGCGCCGCGCGATCAGGCCGCGCTGCTCCAGCTTGTCGGCCACGGGCGTGACGCTGCCGCTGGTGACCAGAACGCGCTCGCCCACCTGTCCAAGCGTAAGCGGCCCCTTGTGATACAGCGCCTCCAGCACGCCGAACTCCGTGGGGCGAAGACCCTGGCGTTCGATCTCGCGGCGCGCACGATCACCGATGGCGCGCTGGGCGCGGCTGAGCACGACCCACAGCTTCAGCGCGGCGGCGGTGTCTTCGTCCTGTTGCGGATTCGCGAGCGGATCGGCTTCGTCAATCATCTTGATATCAAGATAAATGGATTGTCGATTCCACACAAGGGAAGCGGGTTGACCGGCCGCTGATCGCGCGCGGGTGCCGGGCGTGGAACACGAAACGCCGCCGCTCCGGGGAGCGGCGGCGTTGCGTGGGGCGGATAAGGTGCGTCCGCCCGGCCGTGACGGCTTCCGGATGGAAGCCGTCTCGCGCTCAGCTGCCCAGGTGACGGCGGAACCACTGGATGGTGAGCGGCCAGGCGGCCTGCGCGGCCTGGAGGTTGGCTCCGTTCTGGCCGTCCTGCTGGCGCAGGAATCCGTGTCCGGCGCCGGCAAAGATCTGGTGCTGAAAGGTGCGGCCCAGCGCGCGCATGGCGGAGTCCGCGGGGGCGATGGTGGCGTTCACCCGCGCGTCGTTCTCCCGTACAGGCCCAGCACGGGCGCGCGCACCGTCGCCAAGCTCGCCGCCGGCGGCGACGAGCCGTAGTAGACCACCGATGCGCCCAGCCCCGGCGCGTGCACCGCGTGCGCGAACGAGGCCGATCCGCCCCAGCAGAATCCCACGATTCCGTACTTCGGCAGCGCGGCGGGGAGCGCCATGGCGTAGCGCGCCGTGGCGTCCAGCCGCGTCTGCACCGCCGCCGGGTTCAGGGTGCGGATCGCCGCCGTCGCCGAGTCCCGCACGGGATCACCGTCCGCGCCGGTGGGAACGCCCGTCCCCGAAAGCAGGTCCGGGGCGATGGCCACGTATCCATCCGCGGCAAGCTGGTCGGTCACGCCGCGGATCCAGTTGGTGAGGCCGAAAATCTCGTGCACCACCACGATCACCGGCGCGCGATCCCTGCGCTCCGGGTACACCACCCAGGCGCGCAGGCTGTCGCCGCTTTCCGTGCGCACCATCACCCACTCGCCGTGGCGCGGCGAGGCGGCCAGACGCGCCGGTGCCTCGGCCGCGCCCGGCGCGACCGTGGCCGGGGCTCCGCCGGATCCGGGTGCGACCGCGGCGCATGCCGCCGTCAGGGTGGCGAGGGCGAGAACGAGCGTGGCTGCGATTCGGTTCATCCGTGGTGCTCCGGTGTGAAAGGTGGTTTCCCGCAAGGTCCCGCACATCCCTTCCCTGCCCTGTCCCCCGGCGCGTCCGGTGGAGCCACGCCCGGACTGCCCTCCCCGCACACACATCCGCGAAGCAGCGACGCTGCGCAGCCGCAAACGGGTTGTGCGTCCGTGCCGCCGTGACGCGGCGTTCTGACGCCATGCGGCTCAACCGCAACGGACTTCTCGCCTTTGAACGCCGCGAGGCGTCATCCTGAGGGAGCGTGCGCGACCGAAGGATCTACTGTCCGCCGAGCCAACGTCGCGACACGCACGTCCGTTCTCGCGGGCCGGCCAGATCCTTCGTCGGCGCCAAAGCACGGTGCCGCTGACCCTTCGGCCGGCGCCTCCTCAGGATGACATGTTGTTGTCGCGCGGCTACTTACAGCCCCGACCCTGTCATCCTGAGCGAGCGGCGATGCCGCGCTCTCCCCCGCACCGAACCCGGCAGCGAGTCGAAGGATCTTGCCACATCGCCGGCCACCATCACCGATGTTCGAGTCTGAATCCATCCCCCACCTGGCGGGCACTCCGCATCCACCGTGGCAAGATCCTTCGACTTCGCGCCAGAGTACGGCGGATCGAAAAACCCGCCGCGGCGCTTCGCTCAGGATGACAAATGCGGGGTGCGGCTCACGGATGGGCTCAACAACCTTTTGATGGACCGTGCGCCGTACAGCTCACGCGTCCACGCCCAGAGCGCAAGATCCCCGCTCACCCTCAACCCACCATCTATCACTCAAAGAACACGCTGCTCCCGCCGATGGCGCTGCCGCCGCGCACCAGTTCCTGGTTGCGCCGGGCCCGCGCCGCCACCGCGTCCTCATCCACGTATCCGCCGCGCTGCACCAGCGTCTGCCGGGGCTCGTTCTCATCCAGCAGATCGTAGACGCGCGCGTGCTCGTCCGTCGCCAGCGCCTGCACCACGGCGCGGTGCAGAGGCGCAATCATGGACCCGCCGCCCGTGAGCGTCTGCGCGTTCACCGGCCCGCGCACGTGGTCGCGCAGAAACGTGTCGCGCACCGCGATCACACGATCCGCGAAGTTCCGCAGCGCCTCCACCGTCCGCTCCGCGCCCTCCCCCGCCCCGATCCGCTGGCCGTTGCCCAGCGTAACCGGCGCCCCGCCATACAGATCCACCTTGAGCGCGTCCCACTGGCTGGGAGAAAGCGCCCGGATCTCCCGCTGCGCACCCTCGTCCAGACTGTCGTAGATGGCCTGGTCCAGTTCGCGGATGCCGAGCTCGTAGGACTGCTGGACGATGGTGGGACGATGCCAGTCGTTGGAGCTGAAGCTGGTGTCGAACTGCACGTACCCGAAGTCCGTGGTGAACCCGCCGATGTCGATCACCAGCACGCCGAAGCTCCCCGACATGCGCCGCAGCGCCTGCAGCAGCCCTTCCGGCTCCAGCATCTTCATCAGGTGCAGCGAGCGGCCGGCGCGCGGCGTAAAGCTGGCCGCGGGCGGATACCACGTCGCGTTCCGGCCGCGGGTGAACATGCCGCACGCGTTGGACTCCGGCTCGTACACGGTCACGCGGCCGTGCGCCGGCCGCCACCCCGCCGCGTCCAGAATGCTCCCCACGCGCGCATCCATGTCCGCCACGTCGATCTTGGGAACGCACACGCGAACCGCGCTGGCCGCGATGTCTTCGCCGTACGGAGAGTGCTCCAGGCTCTGCCTCAGGCCGCGAAAGAACTCGGTGGCGACCTCATCATAATTCTCGCCGCCCTCGGCCTCCGCGGTCTGCCCCATCTGGTCGCGGCTCACCTGCGCGCGCGGGCCGGTGGCGAACAGCCGGGCCTTCCAGTAGCGAAAGATCCGCACGCCGTCCCCCGGCGTCTGCGCCGCCGCCGCCGCGCCGATGGTCCACCGCGTGCGCCCGCCCTCGTCCACGCGCGCCACCACCGACGGCACGCAGAAGTCCACCTCGTCCGAGGCCAGGGGCAGATCGCGGAGCAGATCCGATTCGGCGTTCCAGTTCCGGCGGATGGCGACCTTGGTGTACGCGCTGCCCAGGTCGATGGAAACCAGCCTGCTGTTCTTCACTTCACCTCGGTATTCACGTGCGATAATCCTTGGGGACAAAAGGTCTGGACCGGGATGATGAACCGCGCCGCGCCCGGCCGGAAGGCGCCGCGTGTGCGAAATCTCTGCCGCCCGGGCCGCGGATCAGCCCGGACCGATCAATCATCCTTGAACACGGGAGGGGAGACGAACCCGCGCTTCGCAAAGAACGCATCCACCGCCGGCGACCACAGCAGCACGCAGCCGATGCACAGATAAAGCACCGCCACGACGGCCATGACCAGCCGCCCGCCGAGTTCCGACTGCGTCTCGTACAGGTGCATCCCGGTCTGCACGAGCACCAGGACGCAGAGGATCACGGTGAGCCACCGCGCCCCTTCCCTGGCGCGAAGGAGGGCGTAGGCCAGCCAGAGCGTGAGCGCCAGCCGGATCACCTGGTGAAACAGAATGAACGGCCCGATCTGGATGACGTAGAGCAACGTCGCCCACACGCTTGCCGACACGAGCGCAGCCGCGATGATGCGGACGTACCATCGTCCCCGGCGCGCCAGGTCGAAGGCCGATGCGTGCGTGCTCACTGGATCGATACAGGGCGAAGGACGGAGCGAAGGGAGGGCCGCGGCGCGGCTGCGGGGATAATAGCACGGCGCCGCGCCGGGTGCAGCGGTCTTCCGACCGGGATGCATCCGCCGTCTCCCCGGGCCATGCAGAGCACCGTCCGCCCGCCGCCCGGGCCCCGCGCCGCCGGCCTGGACGATGGCGGCGGCCCCTCCGCGCCCCGTATCATCAGCGCCTGCACCCGACGCGCCGGTCGCGGGACGAGCTCGCGCGGTGCCGCGCGGTCCAGGGCCCGCCCGCGACACGCTCCCCAACCGATTCTCCAGCCTCCCGCGCACATGTCGGATCCGCTTTCAGTCATCATCTCCCTGCTCCGCCCCCGGACGGTGCTCTCCAAGATCGTGAGCGGCGCGGGCGAGTGGAGCATCCACAAGGAGCGGTACGCGGACCCGTCGTTCTGCATCCTCCTGGAAGGCTCGTGCTTTCTGCAGCCGGACAGCGCCGGGCCGCTTGAACTGAACCGGGGCGACTTCATCTTCTTTCCCCAGACGCCCGGCTTTACGCTGGCGAGCGACCTGAGCATCACGCCGCGCCCCGAGCCGATCGACCATTCCCCACAGACGCACCACGGGAGCGGTTCCGGCCCCACCATGCGAATGCTGGGGGGATACTTTCGCGTGGATCCCGCGAACGCGGGGCTGCTGGCCCGGCTGCTGCCCCCGGTGGTGCACATCCGGCGCGAAGAGGCGGGCGCGGCGCGGCTCGGGCGGATCGTGGAACTGATCGGCGAGGAGGCGGAGGCGGACCATCCCGGCCGCGAGCTGGTTCTGGAGCGGCTGGTGCAGGTGCTGCTGGTGGAGGCGCTCCGCTTTCGGCCCGCGACCACGGCGCGGGAGGAGCGCGGCCTGCTGGCCGGCCTTTCCGATCCCGCGCTCGCCCGTTCGCTGCGCGAGATTCACGTGGATGTCGCGCGAAAGTGGACGGTCGCGGAACTCGCGCGCACCGGTCACATGTCGCGCGCGGTCTTTGCCGAGCGGTTCGCCCGCAAGGTGGGCATGCCGCCCATGCAGTACCTGCTGGAGTGGAGGATGGCGATCGCCAAGGACATGCTGCGCCGCGAGCGCACGCCGCTGGCCAGGGTGGCGGAGCACATCGGCTACCAGTCCGCGAGCGCGTTCAGCACCGCGTTCACCCGCCTGATCGGCTGCTCTCCCAGCGACTTCGCCCGTTCCGCCGGCTGACCCGCCGCCGCGGTGCGCCGCCGGATGCGGTTCCGCCGGCCCGCGCCCATCCGCTCTCCTCGTTCCCTGCCTCGGCCTGCGCGGGCAAGCGCCGCGAAGCCCGGCGGACGCTCGGAATCAGTTCATCCTCCGAGACTCCCATCAACCGAACACGCCGCGGGGCCCACGGAATCGTGGGCTCCGCGATCGTCGTGTCTGCGGACGCCTTCTACGCTTCAAGGAAAGTTCGTGCATCGCGGGTGCGTCCTCCTGGAGTGCAGGCACGATGGCGGAGGGACCGAACAGAAAGCCTGAGCAGGCGCTGAGTTCATCCGCATTTTTTCAGGAGGACCCATTCTCGATCCGCGAGGCCGACAACGGGGCTCGCGGCGCGAAATGATGATAGATCGGGCGTTTCGTATCCGGTCTGGCGATGAGCGCTGTGTGGCGTTACGCGTGAGAGCGGCCGCCCACGCTGCCTGATCGCGTCTGTTCAGCGGAGCGGCGGCGGCGCGAGACCTGGCTCTTCGACCAGGTGGCAGGTGGTGCGGACTTCTCAGGAACCGTATTCCATGCGCGCGCGTGTCGCCGACGCGATCAAGACGATCGCGAATGGATTACAGACGCCGCGCGATTCGGGGTCCGGCACGACGGCTCTACATTCCAGCCGAGTCGAATGACGGCATCGCCGCCGATCCGCATGCCCGCTCGCGGCGCGCGGCACCACACCCCGGAACGCAAAGGTCACATGATGAAAACCGTGCTCATCACCGGATGCTCGTCTGGCTACGGCCTCGAGACCGCGCACTACTTTCACGCGCAGGGCTGGAACGTGATCGCCACCATGCGCACCCCGCGCCCGGACCTTTTCCCCGCGTCGGACCGGCTTCGCGTGCTGGCGCTGGACGTGACGGACCCGGCGAGCATCGCGGCCGCCGTCCAGGCGAGCGGGCCCATCGACGTGCTCGTCAACAACGCGGGGATCGGGCTTCTGGGCGCGTTCGAGGCCACGCCGCTCAGCACCATCCGCGAGGTCTTTGAGACCAACACCTTCGGCGTGATGGCGATGACGCAGGCGGTGCTGCCGCAGTTCCGCGAGCGGCGGGCGGGCGTGGTGGTGAACGTGACCTCCACCGTGGCGCTGGCGCCCATGCCGCTGGTGGCCGTCTACACCGCGAGCAAGACGGCCACCGAGGGCTTTACGGCGTCGCTGGCGCACGAACTGGAGGACTTCAACATCCGCGTGAAGCTGGTTCAGCCGGGGTACGGCCCCGGCACCGGGTTCGCCAGCAACGGCGCCGCCCGCATGGCCGGGCTCATCCCGCCGCCGTACGAGCCTTTCGCGCAGCGCGTCATGGCCGCGTTCGCCCAGCCCGGCGCGGTCACGACGCCGCGCGACGTGGCCGAAGTGGTGTTCCGCGCCGCGACCGATTCGTCCGGCCAGCTCCGCTTTCCCGCCGGCCCCGACGCGGTGGCGCTGGCGCAGGCCTCGTGAACCGCGTCCCCGGGGCCGCGCCCATGCTTCCGCCCGGGCCGCGTCGGGCGGAGGACGTGCCGGACGGCATCGTGACCCGCGCCGCGACGGAAGCGCCGGATGCGCGGCGCCATCCACGCTCGCCGATCCGCACGCGCGAGGCGCTGCGCTTTCTGATCGAGGCCAGCCAGACGCTCGCCGGCACGCTGGACTACGAACGCGCGATGCAGACGCTGGCCGACCTGGCCGTTCCCCGCTTCGCCTGCATGTGCGGGGTCGACATCCTGCAGCCGGACGGCCGGGTGCGCACGCTGGGGCTGGCGCACGTGGATGCGGACCGCCGCCCGCTGCTGGAGCGGCTCGTGGCCGACACCCGCGGCCCCGCCGACCCGCCGCCGCTCGCGCTGGGGCTGGCGGGAGAGGAGCCGGTGCTGATTTCCCCCATCACCGACGACTGGCTGCGCGAAAACGCGGTGGACGACGAGGATCTGCAGAGCGTGCGGGAACTCGCGCCCACGTCGCTCATCTTTGTTCCCCTCGTGGCGCGGGGCGCGCGGCTGGGCGTGCTGGTGCTGGGCTCCACCCGCACCGACCGGCACTACCAGGCCGCCGACCTGGAACTTGCGCGGGAGCTTGGCCGCATCGCCTCCATCGCCATCGACAACGCGCGGCTGTACCGTGCCGCGCGCGAGGCGGTGCAGGCGCGCGACGAGGTGCTGCGCGTGGTGTCGCACGATCTGCGCAACCCGCTCAGCACCATCGGGATGGGCGCGTCGTACCTGCTGGACGAAGCACCGCGGGAGCTTCGCGACGGCGTGTTCGGGCGCACGCTGGGCACCATCGTGAACTCCACGCGCCGCGCCAACCGCATGATCGACGATCTGCTGGACGTGTCGCGGATCGAGGCGGGGCGGCTGTCCATCGAACGCGCCCCGGAGCCGGTGGAGCCCATCGTACGCGAGGTGATCGAGACGTACCGGTACGCGGCGGACGAGCGGGCCATCGAGCTCGCCTTTCACGTGGAAGACGGGCTGCCCCTGATCCTGGCCGACCGTGACCGCCTGCTTCAGGTGCTGGGAAACCTGCTCACCAACGCCGTCAAGTTTACCCCCGCGGGCGGCAGGGTGGAGGTTGGCGCATCGGCGGAGGGCGGCGAGGTGCGGTGGTGGGTGCGGGACAGCGGGCCCGGGCTGGCGCCGGAGCATCTGCCCCACCTGTTCGACCGGTTCTGGCAGGCGAACCGCTCCGACCGGCGCGGGCTGGGCCTGGGCCTCGCCATCGTCAAGGGACTGGTGGAGGCGCACGGCGGGCGGGTGTGGGTGGAGAGCGTTCCCGGCGGCGGGAGCCGCTTTCAGTTCACGGTCCCGGCCCATCCCCCTCGCACGGTGGATGAGCCGGCGCGGTGAGGAACCCTGCTTCCGGGGATGGGGCGCGTTGGACGCGGCTTGGTCAGGCGCGGGCCTGCGCGGTCAGCGGCGGTTCACGCGGTCTCCGCCGATGCCGATCTTGCGGGCTCCGCGCTTCACCAGTCCCCAGATGATGAACACCACCGCGGCCAGCAGCAGCAGGTGAAAGGCGAAGCCCACCACCTTGAACACGACGACCACGAGCAGCCAGAGCGCGACCAGCGCGATGCCGAGCCAGAGAAACGGGTGCATGTGCTTCCTTTTCGATGAGGGTTGCGCGGCGTCTCTGCAACCTCCCGGCCGCCCCGGAAGCGCACGCGGCCGGCCGGTGGTGTCGTTGATGCAGTGTCCGGCGAGCGGAACGGGGCGGCGACGGATGGCCGTCCCGCGAATCACGATCCACATCGAAAAGGAACGCAGATGCCGGTCAGCAAAGTTCTCTACACGGCCTCAGCCACCGCCACGGGCGGGCGCGACGGCCGCGCGACCTCGTCCGACAACGCGCTGGACGTGAAGCTCGCGACGCCTCGCGAGTTGGGCGGCGCGGGCGGCGAAGGCACCAATCCCGAGCAGCTCTTCGCGGCCGGATACGCGTCGTGCTTCCTGAGCGCGCTTACAATTGTGGCCGCGCACGCCAAAACGCCGCTCCCCGCCGGCACCAGCCTGGAAGCGCGCGTGGGCATCGGCCCCGAGGGCAGCGCATTCGGCCTGCAGGTTGAACTGCGGATCACCGCGCCGGGGATGGAGCGCGCGCAGACGGAGGAACTGGTGCAGAAGGCGCACGCGGTCTGCCCCTACTCCAACGCCACCCGCGGCAACATCGACGTCACGCTCACCGTCGTCTGACGGCACGCGGGAGTCGCGCCGGGGCTCAGGCCAGCGAGCACGGCGCGTCCACGTCGGCATCAGCACGATCGTTGTCTGGTCGATGTACGAACGGGGGACCGGCATGATGCCGGTCCCCCGTTCCTCATCCCGCGCGGCGCGACGGACGACCGGCGCCATGATGCATGCGCGATCACGGACCGTCGCGCCGCCTCATCGAACGTCAAAAAAACGGATCGAATGCGCCGGAATCAACGGCTGGATGCGGCCTTGTCGGGCGCGGGGTCCTGGGCGAGCGAGGTGACGGGGACCAGCGACACGTCGTACAGGCGCCAGTCCATCGCCTGGATCTCCCGCCCGGCCGCCTCCAGCCTGCGCGTCAGCCCCGCCTCTTCGCGCGGAACGATGAACGCCTCGCCGCTGAGCAGGTGCCCCTCCTCCCGCAGGCGCACATCGGCGTCGGCCACCCAGTCCAGCGCCAGCAGCGACTCGCGGATGCGGTCCGGCAGCGGGTCCGGCTCGCTTCCGCCCACCTCGGTCGGGCGCTCGTCCATCAGGTCGCGCACGCTCTGCGTCAGGTTCTTCCATCCATCGCGCAGCACGTCCAGTGAAATGAGCGCCGCGGCCAGCGCATCCGCCCACCACCATCCCAGCCCGATCCCCAGCACGCCGGCGATGGCCGCCAGCCCCGTCATCCAGTCGGCCTTGTTCATGGCCGCGTCCGCGTGCAGCGCCTTGTCGTGCAGCCGCTCCGCCAGGGGAAGCTTCATCCGTCCCAGGATGACGGGCGGAACCACGCTGTACAGCAGCGCGCCCATCATCAGCCACCCCAGCCACACCTGCCGGCCGAACACCACCGTGGTGCCGATGGTGGGGTGCTCGCGCGAGATCAGGCTGGTGCCCGCCTCAAACAGCAGCAGAACGCCAAAGAAGGCCAGCGCCACGGACGCGCACAGAAACGCGATCGCGATGGTGCGGTGAAATCCGTAGGGAAAGCGTTCCGTGGGCCTGCGTCCCTGGTAGCGCGAGGCCACCAGGAACGCGATGGGCGGCACCAGGCTGAGGATGTCCTCAATCCAGGCGGTGCGCATGGCCTGCGACGCGCCCATGGTCAGGTACATCACGAAGATGATGGAAGCCATCCACGCGAGCGTCGCCCACTCCAGCCGGCGGGCGCGGTTCATGTCGCGCTCGCGGGACTCCGGCGGATCGAACCCGTCGCGCGCCCTCACGGCCGCTCCCGCCGCAGCATGGCCGGCACCTCGTCCTCGTGCGCGCGCAGAAACCGCTCGACGGTGACCAGCCAGGCGTTCTCTCCCGGCGGCGCGGCGATGACGCGCGCTTCGGTGGAAAGCACGATGTCCGTACGCTGGCGGCCGGCCTGCTCCAGCCGCCACACCGGCGCGGCCACCAGCCCGGGAAAGCGCTCCAGCGCGTCCGCCGGGATGGGGATCGCGCCCTTGGACGCCAGATCGGCGGCTCCCGTCCGCGAGCGCTCCACACCCACGCGCACGCCGCGCAGATCCGCCCGCGCGGCGCCGTCCGGTGCCGCGCCCACGGCGACGGTGTCGGTGTAGTACGGGCGCGAGAAGCCCAGCTTCACGCCGCGCGGGTCCGTGGCCGCAAGCCCGCCCACCACCAGATCCAGCCGGTGCTCCTCCAGCGAGGCCAGCAGTTCGGTTTCGCTGCCGGCCACCCACTCCACCCGGGCGCCCAGTTCCGCGGCCAGCTTTCGCACCAGCGCCGGCTCCACCCCGCCCGGTTCGCCGGGCGCGGGGAGCGCCGCCCACGGAGGATTGTGCGCCACGCCCACCCGCAGCGTTCCGTCGCGCACGCGGTCGCGCGTCCCCTGGGGATCGCGAGGCAGGTCACACCCGGCGGCCAGGATCAGCAGGGCCGCGATACAGGTTCTCGGTCGCATGCCGATCGAAGCAGGCAAACGCCGAACCAGTACGCATTCCGCCGCCCTCGGCCGGCAGACGGCGCGGGCGGACGCGGCGAACTACCCGCTCCGGACCGGCTTCCAGCGAGACCCTCGCGCGGCATCCATTTCCGCAGCGTGTGAACCGGCGGAGAGCCCTCCCCCGGACCGGGGAAGGGCTCTCCTCTCGATGCGCCGCGGGCGGACGCTACGCGGCGGAACCGGGCTTCAGCTCCACCTTGACCCATCCCGGGCGGCGCAGGTCGAACTGCCGGTACGCGTCGATGACGTCCGTCAGCGGCTCGCGCTTGGTCAGCACCTGCAGCGGATCGAACGCGCCGGAGGAAACCAGCTCCACCAGGTGCGGGATGTACTTGCGGTGATTGCAGTTGCCCATCTGCAGCGTGAGGTTGCGGTTCATCGCCTGTCCAATGGGAAACTGCTTCATCGTCTCGGGATACACGCCGATGATGGACAGCGTCCCCGCCTTGGCCAGCGAGTCCGTGGCCCACGTCAGCACCTGCGACGGCGCGTTCCCCGGCTTCCAGTTGTCGCCGTCCGGGTTCTGCTTGGGGGCGATCTCCTGCACCTGCTGCTCAAACTCCTCCGCCTGCTTCTTCGCCTCCTTTGCCGCCGGCCCGGACTGCGCCGTTTCGGCATCCACCCCCACCGCGTCGATCGCCCGGTCCGCGCCGATGCCGCGGGTGAGCTCCAGGATGGTTTCCACCGGGTGCTCGGCGTTGTAGTCGATCACCTCCGCGCCCTGCGCGCGTGCCATCTCCAGCCGGTCCGGGTGCGTGTCCACGGCCAGAATGCGCCCGGCGCCGAGCAGCTTGGCGCTGGCGATGGCGAACTGCCCCACCGGACCGCAGCCGTACACGACGACGGTGTCGCCCGGCTCGATCTCCGCGATGTCGGCGCCGAAGTAGCCGGTGGGAAAGATGTCGGAAATCATGATCGCCCGGTCGTCATCCACCCCGTCCGGCAGCTTGACGAGGCCGATGTTGGCGTACGGAATGCGCGCGTACTCCGCCTGCAGCCCGTGAAACGAGCCGCTCGCCTCCGGCCCGCCGAAGAACGCGGTGCCTGCGCGGCTGCCGCCCGGGTTGCTCTCGTCGCACTGGCTGTAGTAGCCGCCGCGGCAGTACGAGCACGCGCCGCAGGCGATGGTGGACGGCACCACCACCCGGTCGCCGCGCCGCAGGTTGCGCACGTTCTTTCCCACCTCTTCCACGATCCCCACCGCCTCGTGGCCCAGGATGGTGCCCGGCTTCATGGGCCCCACCGTGCCGCGCACGAAGTGCAGGTCCGTGCCGCAGATGGCGCTGGACGTGATGCGGATGATGGCGTCCGTGGGATCCTTGATCGCGGGATCCTTTACCTCGTCCAGCCGCACGTCGCCGATGCCGTGAAACACCACTGCCTTCATCGTATCCCCCTTCTCTCGCCAAGGAATCTGCGGACCGCGCGTCCGCCCTCCATCCATCCGGCTCCGGCCCGCGCCCGCCTCTGCCGGGCCGGGGACGCTGGCAACCTCCGGGCCGGTGCGCCCGCGGAGCGCGGCACCGGCGTTCAAAGGCCTGTACAACCCGCCCGGCACCCCGCTTGCCAGCACCCCCCGCCGTGATCGCCCGCGGCTTGCCCGGGCACGGACCGCCGCCCGCACGCCATCCGCCCATGAGCAGCCACTCGCTGGAACGCGTCGCCACCTTCGAGCACCAGGTCACCGGCGTCACCGTCTCCGAGACGGGGCGCATCTTCGTATGCTTTCCGCGCTGGTCGGAGGACGCGCCCGTTTCCGTCGCGGAACTCGTGGACGGCGAGCCGCGGCCGTACCCGGACGAGGAGTGGAACCGCTGGCGCAACGCGAACAAGAACGAGGTCTCGCCGGAGGACCACTGGGTGTGCGTGCAGAGCGTGGTGGCGGACGGGCGCGGCGGGCTGTGGGTGCTGGACCCCGCGGCGCCGGCGCAGTCGCAGGTGGTGCCCGGCGGGCCCAAGCTCGTCCGCATCGATCTCGGCTCCGACCGCGTGGCGCGCACGATCACACTTGATGAGGACGTGGCGCCGCAGGGCAGCTACCTGAACGACGTGCGCTTCAGCCCGGACGGGCGGCACGCGTACATCACCGAATCCGGCGCGCGCGGTGCCCTCATCGTGGTGGACCTGCGCAACGGCTCCGCGCGGCGCGTGCTGGACGGGCATCCCAGCACCCAGCTGGAAAAAAACGTCGTGGTGAAGGTGGATGGCGTGCCGCTGCGCCGCACGGACGGCCGCGGCGTGGAGTTCACGGCGGACGGCATAGCCCTGTCGCGCGACGGGCGGCATCTGTACTGGCAGGCGCTCACCGGCCGCACCCTCTACCGCATCGAGACCGCCGCGCTCGTCGACGAATCGCTGTCCGATGACGAACTCGGCGGCAGGGTCGAGCGCGTGGGCGAGAACGGCGTGAGCGACGGGCTGTGGATCGACGAGGAAGGGCGGATGTACATCAGCGCCCTCGAGGAGAACGCGATCAAGATCCGCGAAGGCGATGTCGTGCGCACGCTCCTCTCCGACGAGCGGCTGCGGTGGCCGGACACGTTTTCCGAAGGCCCGGATGGCGTCATCTACGTCACCGCCTCGCACATCATGGACATGCCCTGGTTCAAGGAGGGCAACCCGCTCGCCGTGCGCACCGAGCTGTTCCGCATCACGGGCCAGGGCTGACGCGCGCGGGACGCCATCCATCGACAGGAGAGAGAGGATGCAGATCACCGCGGCCGTGATGGAAAAGGCGGACGGTGCCCTCACCCGGCGCACCATCAAGCTGGAAGAGGTGGAGCTGGAAGGCCCGCGCGAGGACGAGGTGCTGGTGCGCATTCACAGCTGCGGCGTGTGCGGCACCGACCGCGGCTGCATCCACGGACTGGAGCCGTTTCCGACACCCGGCGTGCTGGGCCACGAGGGCGCGGGGATCGTGGAGGAGGTGGGATCGCGCGTCACCGGCGTGCGGCCCGGTGACCGGGTGATGATCGGCTTTCCGTACTGCGGCCGCTGCCGGTGGTGCCGCGGCGGCAACCCGCGCTACTGCGAGCAGGGCAAGGAGCTGATGTTCGGCGGATTCCGCCTGGACGGCTCCACGCCCATGAAGCGGGCAGGTGGCGAACCGCTGGCCGGCCGCTTCTTTCAGCAGTCCTCGTGGGCCACGCACGCCATCGCGCTGGAGCGGCAGCTGGCGAAAGTCCCTGATGGGTTGGACCTGGACCAGGCCGGCCCGTACGGCTGCTCCATCAGCACCGGCGCGGGGGCGGTACTCAACGAACTGCGGCCGCGGCCCGGCTCGTCCATCGCCATCTTCGGCGCGGGCAACGTGGGATTGGCCGCGGTGATGGCCGCACGTCTCACGGGAGCGACCACCATCATCGCCATCGACCGGGTGCCGGAGCGGCTGGCGCTGGCGCGGGAACTGGGCGCCACGCACACGCTGGAGCATGGCGCCGCCACCGTCGCCGAACTCAAGGAGCTCACGAAGGGCGCGCTGGACTACAGCATCGAGGCCACGGACGGCTCAAACCTGGTCGCCGAGGCGGTGGCGGCGCTCGGCATCCTGGGCGTCTGCGCGATGGTGGGCGGGGCGAAGATGACGGCGAGCGTCAAGGTGAATCACCCCGACGTGCTGCTGAACGGCAAGCGGATCATCGGCGTGCTGGGCGGCGGCGGGCACACGCCGGACTTTCTGGTGAGCCTGATGGAGCTGCAGCGCGACGGCCGTTTTCCGCTGGACAAGCTCATCCGCTTCTACGACTTCGCCGATGTCAACCAGGCCATCGACGACAGCGACAGCGGCCGGACGGTAAAGCCGGTGCTGCGGATGGCGGTGTAGCGCCTCCGCCTCGCCGGCGAAAATCCACCGCGATCAGACGGGCTCCCGGATCACCCCCATCCATCGCTCCCCGCGAGGACCCGGCACGATGGCGTGCGGCCCCGGTCCTCGCCGCCGCACCCGCCGCCGGGTTGCATCCTCCCGGGATGGAGGACCGCCATCACCACGACGGCTCTACGACTCTCCGCGCTCGAACGGCTGCGCGGCCGCGAACTTCGCGGTGTCGGTGACGAAGCCCCAGCACTGCCTGGCGTTGAAGATCACGGCGTCCTTGCAGTACGACGGGCTGGACGTGGCGCAGGCGTCGGAAAGCAGGACCGCGTTGTAGTCCCGGAAGTAGGCGTCCTCCATGGTGGTGCTGACGCACTGGTCGATGTTCACGCCGGCCAGGAACAGGGTGCTGATGCCCTGGGTGCGCAGTACCTGGTCCAGGTGGGTGCCGTAGAACCCGCTCATCCGCACCTTTTCCACCAGCACGTCGTCCTCGTGCATCATCTCCGCGAGTTCATCCACCATCCGCGCGCCCCATGAGCGCTCCGTGAGCACGGGCCCGTGCTCCAGTTCCTCACCGATCCCCTTCTGCCCGGGGTCGTGCTTGAACGAGTACAGGGTGGGTGCGCCCAGGTTGCGCAGGTCCGGGCGGTTGTGCCAGAACACCCAGATCACCCACATCCCGTAGCCGCGCGCCGCCTCCACCGCCCGGCGCACCCCGGGAATCGCCTCGCGGCACGCCTTGTAGTCCAGCCCCGATGCGTCCGTCCACCCGCCGGGCGCGCAGAAGTCGTTCTGCATGTCGATGACGACGAGGGCGCCGCGAGCGGGATCATCCACGACCGGCTTCAGTTCCGCGTCCCACCGCAGCAGCCCCCCGCCCGCGTGGTGCGGGGCGAGATGAACGTAGTCATCGTGAAGGTGCCAGCGGTCGTACTGGCGGCGAGCTGAATGCCGCCGTCCGCGGCGCGGCTGTAGATCTCCGTCCTGTCTGGGGACGCCATCGCAAAGCTCCTTGCCGCCTTCAATCGAGGGACGCGCACGTGGGGATGGGGCCGGCCGCGCACGGGAGATTTCCGGGTGCACCGGCACCATCTCCGCGGGCCGGAGCACACTGCTTTCATGCGGCGCGCTGGCGGACGGCCCGCCAGGTACGGGCCGGAACCATCCGGAATCGGGCCGGCGCGCCGTCGCAAGCCGGGGGCCGCGTGAGGCACAGCGTTCCGACGGTCCGGACCTCGTCCTCCTTGGGACGCGCAACGGACAAACCGCGAGAGGCCCGGCCCGGAATGGTTCCGGGCCGGGCCTCTCGCATGTCATCGTCCGTGGTGGTGCAGAACGAAACGGAAGCTGGGCCTCACGCCACCGCTGAAGGTCGGATACCGATCCGAGAAAGTTCGTGCCGGCCGATGGTGCGGGAGCAAATGAATTTCCGCAACAACGGCGGAAAATTCCCCGAACAGACTTCACCTGCAACAGCAGAAAGCCGGTACGAATTCCTGAGATTCCCCGCCTGACTGGCATGCGGAAACGCTCAATCCGCGGCGGAAAATACCCCGAGAGCGGTGTTGCATGCCGCTCCCGCGCAGCGAACCATCACAAGGCGTACGCGGTAGACGCCCGGAATCCCGGCGCGGACCTCGATGAGGGGATCGGGGCCGGCCTCCACATCGCGAACCAGTTCACGTCCGCCCGGATCGAAGAGCCGCAGATCGATGTCCGAGCAGCGCTCCCCGCACACGCCGTGGATCGCGTACCGGCGCCCGGGCACGAGCCTGACGCGGTACTCGGCGGCGCCATCCTCGCCAAGCGTTGCGGTCCGGGGCGCACCCGCGGCCCACATGCCGCCCCGGCCGTGATACGTGAGCGATTCCGCCAGCCGGTATCGTGCCTCGGCGGACCAGCCGGCCTGCGCCGCGGCCATCCGGTGGCGCGCCACGCCGGCCCCCCGCGGCTGCACGGCCGTCCGCGCAATGAACAGGACACTGCAGGTGAAGAGGGCCGCCCGCACCCGGCGGATCATCGAGGAACTCATCGCACGGCGTCACTTGAGGAGGGGCCGGACAAGGCGGCGCGTCCCGGGCGGCGGAGCGGCGAGCGACTTTCCCGCGGAGCGGAAGGGGGCTTGGGACGCGTGTGCGGATGGCGGATACGGGACCTCCCCCGCGGAGCGCCCGCACCGCGCAAGGCCGCGATCCGCCCCGCCACGCCCGGTGTTCCATCCTCCGCGGACGTCTTCGGGGCGATCACAGACCGGTGACGGTGGGACAGACCGGCCCGGCCGGCGGTACCGGCCGGGCCGTCCGTGATCAGGCGCAGATGACCGCGGCGCCGCGGGCCGCCCGGGCCCGGCACCATTCGGCCACACCGTCGCGCGCCTGCGCCCGGCCCGCACCCGCCGCGCGCGAAGCCGCCGGAGTGGACCCGGGGTTCGCGACCCGCACCGGCACGGCCGAGTTGGTGGACTGGCCGTCCCCGAGCTGGCCGGAGAAGCCCTGGCCCCAGCAGTACGCCGCGCCATCCACGCGCCGCGCGCAGCTGTGGTCGGCGCCCGGGTCCATCTGCCCGAAGCCCTGGCTGGCCGTCACGGCCACCGGAGCCGCGGTGAAGCCGCTCGCGGTGCCGTTGCCCAGCTTGCCGCCGTTGGCGTCGCCCCAGCAGTACGCGCCGGACAGGAAGGTGGAGCCGCAGCTGTGGAACCAGCCCGTTTCCACGCTGGCGTAGCGGCGCGTGCTCAGCACGGCGGTGGGCAGCGGCCGGGGAACGGTGGTGCCATCGCCCAGCTGGCCGTTGGAGTTGTCGCCCCAGCAGTACGCCTGCGCCGCCGTGGACACGGCGCACGTGTGGCCCAGCCCGGAGCCAGCCACCGCCGTGAAGCGCACGCCACCCGCGACGCGCACCGGCACCGTGGACGGGGCGCCCGCCGCACCCGTGCCCAGCTGGCCGTAGCTGTTGTCGCCCCAGCACCAGGCCGCTCCGGCCGCGCCGACGGCACAGGTGTGCGCGGCGCCGTCGCCGCTGCGCACGGACCGGAACACGGCGCCGGCCGGCGCCTGCACGCGAACGGGGACGGAGCTGCCGTTCAGCGTGCCGTCACCCAGCTGGCCGGCGGAGTTGTCGCCCCAGCAGTAAGTGGCCCGGTCGGTGGCGAGCCCGCAGCCGTGGACGGCGCCCGTGGTCACCGAAACGAACCGCACACCCGCCGGCCGCCGCACGCGCACCGGCGAGGCCGAACCGGACGTCGTGCCGTCGCCCAGCTGGCCGGCGGAGTTGTCGCCCCAGCAGTACACCTCGCCCGCCGCCGTCAGCGCGCACGCATGCGCGGCGCCCGTGCTGGCCGCCAGCGCCGCCGGCACGCCGGCCACCCGGGCGGGCACCGCGCGGGCGTCGAAGTCCCCGGTGCCCAGCTGCCCGGAGCCGTTCTCGCCCCAGCAGTACGCGGCGCCGTCCAGGGTGGTGCCGCAGGTAAAGCCCAGCCCCGCGCTCACGCTGAGGAACGCGCGCGCAAGGCCGGAGCCCGCGCCGTTCGCATCCACGCCGGCGGCCGCGTCCCGCGGCTCGGGCGCGAGCGCCGAGTCCGAGCACGCGCCCAGCGCCGCCGCCAGCGCGAGCGCAGGAATCACGCGTACAGTCCACTGCTTCATCATGGTGCTCTCCGGTACCAGGGGGGGTGGAACAGGGAAACAATCTCCCCGAAGGAGGATGCCGGGGCCCGGGGCCGTCCCGCTCCATCACGCGGCATCCGGCACAAGAACAACCCGCCAGCCGGCCCTCCCTGACAGCTCTGCTCCGGATTCCGGTACCAATCCCGTCCCGATCTTCACCGGCCCTGGGGAGCTTCCGCGCCGCAACCTCGCGCCGGGCGGCGGCCCCGTCCTGGTCATCCCGCACCGCATCGTCGCGGAAAGACCCCGCCTGCCGGACACCTGTGCCGGACCGCTACAAGATCGTTGCACGCCTTGCCCTTCCTCCGTGCACTTCACGCCTACAATCAGAGAAGCTCACGATTACCGGCCCGGTGGCGAGGAAGACCGCCACGGAGCCGCGCGGACGCCCCGACACGAGAGGAACGGATGTCCGATCTTTGCGCCGGAAGCGGAGTGCCCGAAGCAGGCTGGCCGGCCCCGTCCGCCGAAGCGGACCAGCGGTGGTTTCAGACGGTCTTTCAGGAGCACTACGCCGGTCTGTGCACATACGTGGACCGGCTGGTGGGGTCGCCCGCGGCGTCGGAGGACGTGGTGCAGGACCTGTTCGTCGCCGTGTGGGAGCGGCGCGCGGAGTGGCGCGCCCGCGGAAAGACGCTCGCTCCCGTGCTGTACATCTCCGCACGCAACCGGGCGTTCAACGCGCTCAAGCGGAGGCGGGTGGAGGACCGGTCGCAGCTCCTGCTGGGCGTAGACGACCGCGCTCCCGGCGATACGGACGACGTGCTGCGCTCGGGTGAACTCAAGCTGGCCATCGACCGCGCCGTGGACGCGCTGCCCGAGCAGTGCCGGCGCATCTTCATGCTCAGCCGGCGCGACGGGCTTACATACACGCAGATCGCCAGCACGCTGGGGCTCTCCGTAAAGACGGTGGAAACGCAGATGGGGCGTGCCCTCAAGGCCATGCGTGCGCGCCTGAGCGTGCACATGACGACGCTGGCCGCCCTGTTCATCCTCCGCGTCCTGGGCTGATCCATCCGGCGGTCGCCGGGCCACCATCCATCCGCGCGACGCGTTCGGTCACGTGCCGGGTGCGCCGCCGGCCCATGGAGCGGGTGATCCAAAGGGAAACGCGTCGCGGCGGTTCCTCCCGCCTGCAGCGCACCCCGCCGTCCGCCTCCGCCTGTCCACCAGAGACACCGCCGCGGCGGATACCGGGTCCCGCGACGGCCAGGCCGGTTGCTGCCCCGGATCTCCGTCCCGCCACGCGATGCGCCCGCAGTGACCGCTGCGCAGGCGCTCCCCGCGACGGCCGCTCCCCGCGGGACTGACTCCGCACCGCGCGTCCAGCCACCCTGGGAGCCGGCGGCCTTCCCCCGATCCGGACCCGGACGGCGATGCCACACGCCTCGTCCGCCAATGCGCATTCCCGCACGCGGAGCCCCGGTCCCGAACAGCGTCGCCCCTCCCACAGCCCCCGACAGATCTGCGGAACCGCTCTCGCCTGATTGCGATCCTTCGCGTGCCACACTCACCCACCCTGCTGGCCAAACCGGATCCGCACGAGAAAACCGGCGCCCCGAATACACGGAGCGCCGGTTCTTCCGTTCAGGCAGGGACGGTTCAGCGGCAGCTGGGCAGGCGCCCGCGCGTCCGCCCGGCGATCCGGCCGCACACGGCCGGCCGCGGATGCGCACGGGCCGCCGAACGCGCGCGCGTCGGGGCGGCATGCGCGGCGGCGGCGCGCCGGAGCGCGGGGGCCACCGGAGATGACACGCGCACGGGCTGCAGCGAGGCGCCGCTGGTGAACCCCGTGCCGAGCTCGCCCGCGCTGTTGCGGCCCCAGCAGTACCCCTCGTTGTCCGTGCCCAGCGCGCAGCTGTGCTCGTACCCCGCGTCCACCGACTGAAAGCGGATCTCGCCGGAGCGCACCTCCACCGGCACCGGCGAGTCGGCCTCGTCGCCGCTGCCCAGGCGTCCCGAACCGTTGGCGCCCCAGCAGAAGGCGCGGCCGTCCTCCGCCGTCACGGCGCAGGTGTGGTAGAGCCCGCCAGACACCTGCCGGAAGCGCCCCGGGCCGGAGACCGCGACCGGCGACGCGCTCATCTCCGTGCTGCCGTTGCCCAGCTGGCCGTAGCTGTTGTCGCCCCAGCACGCCGTCGTGCCCGAAGCCCGCACCGCGCAGGTGTGCAGAAAGCCCGCGCCCAGCTGGGTGAACGGCGCCCCCGCCGACTCCACCGCCACCGCGCCCGCCACCGCGTCCACCGTGCCGGTGCCCAGCTGGCCCGTGCTGTTGTCGCCCCAGCACCACGCCGCGCCCTCGGCGGTCAGCGCGCAGGCGTGGACCGCTCCCACGGACAGGCTGGAGAAAACCGCTCCCGGCGCCGCCACCCGTACCGGCTGGGGCGAGGGATCGCCCGGCCCGGCCTCGGCCCCAAGCTGGCCGGCGGAGTTGTCGCCCCAGCACCACACGCCGCCGTCCTCCGCAAGCGCGCAGGTGTGCACGATCCCGACGCCGACCGAGGTGAAGCGGACGCCCGCGGGAGCCGCTACCCGCACCGGCTCCGGCCGGGGATCCTGCGTGCCGTCGCCCAGCTGCCCGACGGAGTTGTCGCCCCAGCACCACACGCCGCCCGCCGCCACCGCGCAGGTGTGGATCTCGCCCAGCGCCAGGTCCTCCACCGCCACGCCGGCCAGCGCGCGGAGCGCCGCGGGGATGGAAAGCGACGGTTCCGCGCCGCCGGTGCCCAGCTGCCCCGCCGCGTTGTCGCCCCAGCAGTGCGCCGCGCCGGGCAGGGTGGTTCCGCAGCTGTAGTACGCGCCCGCGCGCACCACGCGGAACGATCCCGGGGCGATGAACCGGCGGACGGTGATGGCCACCGTGTCGGCCCGCGAGCCCACCCGGGCAATCACCCGTCCCACCCCCGCCGCGCGCGCCGTCACCACGGCGGCAAGCCCGCTCGGGCTCACGTCCAGCACCGCGGTGTCGGGCGTGCTGAACGACACAGCCGGAAGTCCCCCGCCCGTCAGGTTGTATGCATTCCCGAACCGGTCGGCCACCCGCTCCAGCGACACCCGCTGCGTTTCCCCCGCGACCATCGTGTCCGCGTCGGCGCGCAGGTCCACGGATCCCACCACCGTGTCCGGGGCCACGTCCACCTCCAGGGTGTCGGCCATCCCCGTCCCCATCACCTCCACGTAGATGCGCTGGCGCCCCGCGACATTTCCGGGGGTCCAGGTGGCCTCCAGAAAGCCGTTGCCGTTGGTGCGCTCCCGGTCCGGCTGCACGGTGCCGCTTGCCTCGCCCGCCGCCCACCGCACCTCCACCGACCCCACGCCGAGCCCGCCCTGGTCGGAGGCGAACAGCTCCAGGCGCAGCGGCTGGGCCACGTGAAACGTTCTGCCGAACTCGGCCTCGTTGAGCTGAACCAGCACCCGCCGCGCGCCCGGAGCCTCGTCCGTGAGCAGGTCGCCGCAGGCGGAAAGCGCCGCGAGCGGCACCCCCGCCAGCACGAGGGCAGAGAGCCGGCGTATGGACTTCATGGTCATTGCGTGGATGGAAAGTCGGAGTGAGGAGCGGGACCGGCGCCGCCCCGGCCGCGGGCGCGTGGCCGCGAACAACGCAGAGTGAACAACCCTCATCGCCCTTCACCCCTACAGCTCCGCCCCCGTACCCTCGCCGGGCGGACGAACTGTTACGCGGTCTCGCGGTTCCGTGATGACGCGGGTCCGGCGCCCGGGGGGGATGACAGAAGCCGCCGCGGACATGCGTCCGCGACGGCCGGGGTCCCGCTGGCCGGGCGCGGCGGGGAGCCGCGCCCGGCGGATGGGGTCAGTAGGCCCAGGTGGTCCAGCCCGTGTACCAGGTCGGCGACACGCCGCTGCTGGTGGTCTGCGGCACGGCGCCGCGGAAGGTGGTGGTCACCAGGCCCGTCTTGGAGCCCGTGTAGCCGCCCGAGCGCGAGCGCGAGGTGGCCGTGGGGCGGAAGTCGCGCGAGGTGCTGCGGGCCCAGGGGTTCACCAGCTGCGGGTCCGCCTGCTCGATGTTGTTCACCGCGCTGTTGCCCACGGTGTAGCCGGCCTTGGCGTAGAAGATGGAATTGGTGACCGAATCCGTGGTGATGGTGGCGTTGGACCCGGTGCCGTCGAAGGCCGCGTCAAAGCCCAGCACGATGGCGTTGCGCACCCGGCTCGCCACGTTGCGGCGCAGCTGGATGCCGATGTTGCCGGCATCCACCGAGGTGCTGTCGGCCACGCTCGCGTCGCGCCCCACCAGGGTGATGTTCCAGATGTCGGCGTCCGTCACCGGCGAGCCCGTGCTGCCGGCGTCGTCGTTGTCCGCCTCGATGCCCTTGTCGCCCACGGCGGCGCCCTGCTGCACGATCACGAACTGGGCGTTGCCCACCCAGCCGAACGAGTAGTCGAACGAGTCGTCCTCAGCGCCGGTCACCACCGCGTAGCGGATGCTGGCCGTGCCGCCGAAGAACTCGATGCCGTCGTCCGAGCCGCGGTGCACCTGGATGTACTCGAGCGTGGTGCCGCTGCCCACGCCGTACAGCGACAGGCCGTTCAGCTCGTTGTTGGTCACCAGCTGGTAGCCGGCGTACTCGATGCGGACGTAGCGGAGCGTGCCGCTGTTGTCGTTGGCCACGCTGCCGCCGTACGCCACGCTGCCGGGAATGCCTTCCACGGTCGCGGTGGCGTCGTTGGTCGGCGCGTTGCCGATCAGCACGATGCCGCCCCAGGCGCCCGGGGTGGTGGAGCCGCCCGTGGGAGTGAAGACGATGGGCACCGTGGCGCTGCCCTCGGCGTAGATCCGCGCGCCCTGGTGAACGACCAGCGCGGAGGGAGCGACGCTGGCGTCGCCGTAGATGGTGACGCGGCCATCGCCGTTGTTGTCCGCCGGGCGCACGCGGAGCGTGCAGCCGTTCGGGATGTTCACCTGGCCGCTGATGGTGTCGTTGTCCGCCAGGAAGATCGTGTCGGCGGCCGACGCGCAGCTCTGCGAACCGGACAGCTTCACCGCCTGCAGGGTGATGCCGCTCGCCTTGATCAGGTCGCGGCTGGCGACCGGGGCGCTCGGGGTGTCGCAGGCGGCCGTGGCGCCGGCGGCCACGGCAAGCGCCGCCAGAATGCGGATGTGCTTCATGGGAGTTCGTCCTCTCGGGAAAGGGATGGGTCGTGGGGCTCGGGTGCCGGCCGGGCACCCCCGCCCCCGCCGTGGCCTCCGTCCGGACGGAGACCCCGGCTGCGTGCGCCGCCATGGGGCGGCGCGCCGCGTCAGACGATCGTCATGCCTTGACCACAACCCGGGCGTCCCTTCCCCCCTACACTCTATCACGCACTTTTCACGTCGAAACTGAACCTTTACAAATGCACGGGATGATTATCCCATCCTGTTCAGCGTCAAGGATGTCCATCATCCCTGGATGCAGCCGGAAGATCCCTACGCGACTTCGCGTGAACACATGATGACCACGAGAAAGACGGCTCCCGGCGCATCGCCGGAAGCCGTCTTTCGCACGCGAACCGCACCGCGGCATCACGTCAGTCGTCGTAGCGGAAGATCTTGTACCGTCCCCCTACTTCCACCACGCTGCTGAAGAGTTCCAACTGTCCCGCCGCCCCGGTGGAGTCCCGCACCGCAACGCGGCACCCCTGCATCACGGTGACGCCGTCAAAGCGCCGGGGCGCACCGGTGCAGTGCGTGGAATCGGCCCGCAGCGCCATCCCCTTCATGCGGTCCAGGTACCGGCGGTAGGCGCGCCGGCCGCGCACCTGGTTGTCGCCCCACGACCACCCGAAGGTGACGCCTGAGGTGGTGTCGATGCCCAGCCGCGGCCACACCACGTCGCGGTACTCCTCCAGCGACAGCGTGTAGCCCCGCAGCCGCGCCGTGTCGCCCGCCACGAACCCGTCAACCACGCCCCGGCCCAGGTCGCTGACCGTGGGCGCGCTTCCGGGCAGCGCGGGAAGCGGGGCCGGCTCGTCCCGGCCGCCGCACGCGGCCGAGGCCAGGATCACCAACGCCGCCGCCAGCGTCCGGCCGGCGCTCACGGGTCCCACGAGAGCGACAGGTTCACGGTGCGCCCCGCGTCCCACCCGCGCGACACCACGCGCTGCCCGTCATCGAACTCCTGGACGAAGCGCACCCGGTTGCCCAGCAGGCGCGACCCCGTGAGCTTGAACGAAAGCCCGCGCCCCAGCCCCTGCTCCAGCACCAGGTCCAGTTCGCTCCGCGGCAGTTCGTACACGGACGGATACTCGGCCTCGGCGCTGGCCAGTTCCAGCCGCTTGCCGCTGCGGTTGAAGAGCGCCGTCACGCGGGTTCCCGCCCGCGGGTGGGCGTAGCCGAGCCCCACGTTCAGCAGGTACGGCGTCTGGCCGAAGATGCTGCGCGTTTCCGGGGTGAGGCGCCGGATGAAGGTGCCGTCCAGGGGAAAGCGGATGGCCACCGAGTCCACCTCGGTGTGCAGCAGCGCGTAGTTGGCCGAGAGCGTCACCGCCCGCAGCGGCGCCGCCACGAACCCCAGCGCGCTGCGGAACTCCGCCTCGAAGCCCCAGGTGTCGGCCTCGCGGGTGTTGATCCACGTCTGGCTCAGCGACTTGAAGCCGAGCGCCACCACCAGCGGCTCGATCGGGCCGTGAAAGCGCTTGAAGAAGACACCCGTCGAAAGCACCGCGTCCCCCGCGGGGAACGCTTCCCAGCGCAGGTCGGCGTTGTCGATCAGCGTGCGGCGCAGCCCGGGGTTGCCCTGCACCGCGATGCCGCCGAAGTAGTCCTGGTAGAAGAACGTGGCGATCTCCCGGAACTGCGGGCGTGCCAGCGTGCGCGAGAAGCCGCCGCGCAGGTTCATTCGCGGGGTCAGGCGCCAGGTGAGGTTGAGCGCGGGAAGCACGTCGGTGCTCTCGTTGAAGCCCCGGGTGCCCTCCAGGTCCGCCGCGGGGTCCCCGAACTGGTTCACCGCGTTCACCTCCTGCCGCGCGGCCTCCACCCGGGCGCCCAGCACCACCCGCAGCCGGGGCAGCGGCTCCATGTCCAGCATGCCGTACACCGCGCGGACGCTGGATTCGCCCACCGAGCTGTCGTCGCTGCGCGTGAACTCGCGCGTGCTCACCACCGTGCCGATGTTGCCGTCGCTGAAGAGTGAATCCAGCGGCGTGCCCCGTGCCGCGTCGTCCACCCGGAAGAGCAGTGTGCGCTGCAGAGCGTCCCGCTCCCGCAGATCCAGCGCACCGCCGAGCTTGATGCGCGCGTCCGCCCCGCGCAGGCGGAACGGAACGGTGAGGTCCACCCCGCCGGACCACGCCGTCTCGTCCATGTCCCCGTGCAGCACGCGGCCGCCGGGAGGCTCGTTGAGCCAGTCGTACTCCGATTCCAGCGTTCCCCCGATGCCGTCGTAGCCGCCGGCCTCGGTGCCGCCCCCGGCGCCGCGCAGAAGCGAGGCGCGGCTTCCCGGCTCGTACCGTTCCGACCGGGAGCGGGTGGCGCGCCATTCCAGAACGGGGCGCCCCAGGCGGTGCTCCCCGTCCAGCTGCAGGTTCCACAGGGTGCTCTGCACGCGGGCCAGCTGCGGCGTGGCGAAGTGGCCGTCGGAAGTGAGCGAAGCGTACCCCTCCAGGATCTCCACCCGGTCCTCCTGCAGCCGGTTCATGATCCCCGAAAGCGACACCCGGTGCGCGCTGCCGAACGGAACGCTGACCTTGGCGAGCCCGCCCAGCGACACGTCGCGCCCGCCGTACCCGGACGCCGAGTAGTCGGTGATGTACTGCAGCACGCCCGGGGTGATGTTGCCCTGCACCGTCCGCGACACGTACCCGTCACGCGCGGCGTACGAATCGGACCAGTCCAGCGACGAGATCACGCCCACGGGGGTCCCCAGGATCCGCAGCTCGTCGCCGTAGGTGAGCTCCACGCCGCGGTTGAGCGGGATCTCGCGCCGGGTGGGCGTCCACGGCAGCACGCCGGAATACGCGCGGGCGATGCGCGCCCGCTCCTCCGCCGTCTGGCCGCCCGTCCCGAAGGCCACGGTGTCGCCCGGAAGCGACTCGGGAAGGTCGGTGCAGGTGGCGAAGGCGGTCCAGTCCGCGTCGCACCCGTCAAACAGCCATCCCTGGCGCAGCGAGCCCGCGCTGTTGTACCCCATCGCCGTGGTCAGCCGCAGGATGCGCTGCGGGGGCACGTCGCGGGTGCGCAGCTGCACCAGACCGCCGGCGTAGTCGCCGGGCAGGTCGGGCGTGTACCCCTTGCTGGTGACCACCGACTCCAGGAGGTTGGAGGGAATCATGTCCAGCGGAACGGACTTGCGGTCCGGGGTGAGCGACGGGAGCGACGCGCCGTTCAGCGTCACGTTTCCGTAGCGGTCGCCCAGGCCGCGGATGTACACGTACTTGCCCTCCCGCACCTCCGCCGCGGGGACGCGCCGCAGCACCGCGCCCGCGTCGGCGTCGGGAGACGCCTCGATCTGCCGGCGCCCCACCACGTCCGTCACCGTGGCGGCCTGCCGGCGCTCGCGCAGCAGGGCCCCCGTGGAGCCCCGCTCCTGCTCCGCGGTCACCGTCACTCCCTCCAGCATCAGGCTGCGCGCATCCAGCGCCACCTCCAGCTCCGTGGACCGGCCCGCGTTCACCTGCACGCCGGTCACCGACTTCGCGGCGTATCCCAGCCGCTCCACCCGCACGTCGCGGCGCCCTGCGGGAACCCGCGGCAGGGTGAAGCGCCCGTCCGGCCCCGTCTGCACCGACAGCGCGGTTCCGGCCACACTCACCGCCGCACCCGGCACCGGCTCGCCCGAAGCGGCACTCACCACGCGGCCGTCGATGCGGCCGGCTTCCTGCCTCGCCGCCCTCTCCGCCGGGGCGGGCACCAGGGCGATCTGTCCCCCCGCCTCACGCCAGGTGAATCCCGTGCCCGCCAGCGCGCGGCGGAGCGCGTCGTCCGCGGGAACGCCGCGCAGCACGAGCGTCAGGGGGCGCTGGGCGGGGAGAGCGCCGCTGTTGTACGACAGCCGGAACCCCGCCTGCTCGGCGATGGCCCGCAGAACGTCGATCAGCGGCGCGTCCCGGAAACTGGCCGTTACGGGGCGCCGGAGTGCCGGCGCCGCTCGCTGCTCGGCGCTCGCGGGCGGCGCCATCAGGATCGCCACCGCGAGAACGGGGGCGATCCAGGTCGCGACTCGAAACTTCATCGTCTTGTCGGGTTGAGGAGGGGAAGAATCTCCCGGGAATTACGCTCCGGGGCGGATGACCACCCCGGAGTCTTCGGCGCGAACGTCGAGGGAAAGCGACACGCCGACAATCTCAAGCGCCTCGGCGAGCGAGGCGCCGCTCAGGTCCGCCGTCAGCCGCATGGTGTCCGCGCCGGGGACGGCGAGGCGCACCCGCGTTCCGTACCACCGCTCCAGCGCGGACGCCACCTCCGTCAGGGGCGCGTCCTCAAAGCCCAGGCGGCCTTCGGTCCAGCCCAGGGCGCGCGCGGCGTTCACCCGCTCGGGCGCGCCCACCGCGCCGCCCGCCATGCGGGCCGACCACCCCGCCGTAAGCTCCACCCCGCCCGCCGCGGCGGGCTCGTTCCCCCGCCCGAAGGCGACGCGGCCCTCTTCCACCACCACGCGCACCCCGGCGGACGAGGTGGAGACTCCGAACCGCGTGCCCAGCACCCGCGTCACCGAACCCGCGGCATGGACGCGAAAGGGACGGCGTTCGTCGCGGGCCACGTGGAAGTACCCTTCTCCCTCCAGCATTACCCGCCGCTCGCCGCCACCGAACTCCGCGGGATAGCGCAGCCGGCTTCCCGGGCCCAGCTGCACCTCCGTGCCGTCGGCGAGCACGATGCGCGCGCGCGTTCCGGCGGGCGTGGCCACTTCCCGGACGAGGGGCGCCGGGGCATGGGAGGAGACGAGGTCGAGTTCCCGGACCGCTCCGGCACCCGCCAGCAGGAGCACGGCAGCCGCGGCCGCGCGCAGCCACGGCGACGCGCTCCGGCGCGCCGGTCGCCGGAGCGGAATCACGCGTACGGGCGCGGGTTCCGGCTCCGCGGCCGCGATGCGGGCGCGGACACGCGTGAACGCCGCTTCCGTGTCCCAGCGGGGTTCGCCGCGGGCGGCCGACCACGTTTCGCGCATCTCGTCCAGGAGCTCGCGGTTCGCGGCGCTGGCCGCGGCCCAGGCTTCCACCGCCGCCGCCTCGGCCCCGCCGGACTCACCGGCCAGGTACCGCGCCAGAGACGCCCACCAGCCCTCGTCGCCGTCCGGTCCGTCGTCGAACTCCATGCGCATCGTCGGCCCGCGGCGCCGGTGAATGGGGTACATGCGTGGGGACTCCGGTCTCACAACAACCGAAGGGCGCGGCTACCCCTACAACGCTTCCTTCTGCGGTGTGCGGGCGGATTACAGGGCAGCGCGTGGCACCGGGTTCCTGCGCGGCTCCGCGTGCGCGTTCCCGCCTTCGGAGCGGGCGCATCCCGCGGGCGGGCACGGGCCGGCGGCTCCGGTCGTGCCTTCCCGCGTCGCCAATCCCCTCTGGATGGGGAACGCAGAACGGGGGACCGCCGCCATGGCCGGTCCCCCGTTCTCATCCACCACTCCAGTCCAGCCGGGGCGGCGCCCACCGTCACCGGCGGGACATCGTCAGCGGTTCTGCCGCACGCCGCCCGCCCGCGTCAGCGCCGCGCCGCCGCCCACGACGGGTACCCAGAACGACGTCCCCGCCAGGTCCACCATCAACCGCGTTCCCGCCTGCGGCGCCAGCGTGAACTCCGGGTCGCTCGACATGATCATGATCCCCAGCTGCTTTCCGGCGGGGATGACCTGGTCGTCCGGCTCCAGATCAAAGGTCAGGTCGTAGTACCGGCCCGGAACCAGCGCCTCGCCACGGCTCATGGAGGCGTAGATGCCGCCGCGCGTGAGCGACGCATGGTTCTGGATGTCGGCCCAGCCGCGCGTCACCACACCGGCGCGGCTCGCGGAGCCCGTCTGCGCCGAGTCGTACGGCAGCGTCACCAGCCACACGGTGAGGTTGGCCGCGGGCCGGTCTGCCGCCACGCGCACCGTGACGCGCGCCGTTCCGGAGATGCGCAGCGAATCGGTGAGCGGCGCGGTGGCAAAAAGCAGCCGGTTGGCCGAGCGGGGCGCGCTGGCGCTGATGCTGCCGCTGACCGAAGCGTCGTCGACGAGCGTGTCCCGCCCGCTCGCCGCGCGAAGGGCGAGCCGGGCGACTCCGTTGCCGCCGCGGGTGGGATACAACCGGACCATCTCCGAACCCGCCGCCGGGAACGAGGCGGACGGAACCGGCGCCGGCATCATCGGGCGCGTACGCGCCGCGCGAGCGCTCGCCATGGCGGAATCGGCGGACGTGCTGGACACGATCCACACCGGCGCATCGCGCTCCACGCCGTTGTTGACGCCGTACAGGTAGTGCGAGAACCAGCGGTTCACCATCTCCACGGGCGGATCGCCGCCGTGGCCGCCCTGGTGCAGGTACATGGACACGGGCAGTCCGCGCGCCTTGAGGGCCTCGTAGATGTTCACGCTGTGCGAGGGCATCACGTTGTAGTCGTTGAGCCCGTGCGCCAGCAGAACCGCCGCCCGGATGTTCCCCAGGTACGGCATCAGCTCGTGCGACGCCCAGAAGTTGTTGTAGTCGCCGGTGGCGCGGTCCTGCCCGGCGACCAGCACGCCCTCCTTCCAGATGCGGTCACACACGGCGCGCGTGGCCGGATCGCCGCTGGCGACGAAGTCGTAGAGCACGTCCACGTCCTCGCCCAGGTACCCGCCCGGCGACCGCACCAGCCCATTGGCGCGGTAGTAGTTGTAGTACGAGGTGTTGGCGGAGACGGGGATGACGACTTCCAGTCCCTCCACGCCCGTGGTCGCGGTGGCCAGGGGCAGCGTGCCCTCGTACGACGTGCCGATCATCCCCACCTTGCCGGTGGACCACGACGTCGCGGACACCGCCTCAGACCCGGTCGCCGTTGTGTAGCCCCGGGCGCGCCCGTTCAGCCAGTCCACCACGAACCGCATGGCGGTGCGCTCCGGCGTGTCGCCGATGGTGGCGCACCCCTGGGAGCGGCCGGTGCCCGGCGCTTCCGAGTGCACCACGGCGAAGCCGCGCGGCACCCACGTACGCACGAGCTGGTTGGAGATGCGGGTGCGCGTGGAATCGTATACGGCGCGGCGCGACGGGCCGCGCTCGGGCGACGCGGCGCCGAGTTCCTGGTGGACGTTCCAGAAGGACGCGTCAGGCGCCACGCCGGCGTAGTACGGGCTGGACCCGTACACCACGGGCACTTTGAGGCCGGTCGCCGTCTGCGCGGGACGCGTGACGTCCACGTGCAGGCGGTCGCGGCGGCCGTCTCCGTCGGAGTCGAAGTCCGTTTCCACCCACAGGTTCTGCCGGATCCACTGCGCGGAATCGGCGAACGCCGGAACGACCTGCGCCATGCCGTTCACAAAGACGGGTCCGGCGCCGGACGCCGCCTGGGAGCTGCCCGCCGGCACCTGCGCGCCGAGCGACGCGGCGCAGGCCAGCGTGAGCGCGGCCGCGATGCCGGCGCGGCGCGAACGTGATTGAGTCATGTGCGTTTTCAGCGGTGGTCGCTCAGCCGAGCGAGGGCGGCTTTCGTCGATGGATCGCCGCCGCGGACAACGGGGGCGGTGAGAAGAGTACCGCTTCCGCGGCGATGCGAAAAGGGAGCCGGTGAAACCCGGGCCCGCCGGCGCGCGTACCTGTTGCCGGAGATGGATGCGTTCGCATCCGGAGAAGCGCTCCCGGGTCATTAAGAGCCGCGGCGCGGGACCAGCCGGGCCGCGGAGCCGTGCGAACCGCCCCGCGGCGCCCCTTCCGCGACGACTCTTGCTTTAAAACGGATGTGCAGGTAATCTCCGTCCGGTTCTGCGCGTGCCTTCCCGCACGCGCCGCGTCCTGCAACCGGGGACCGCGCCCACCATGGAGCAGATGGCGAACAACCATCCGCCTCATACCGGAGTCAGACCTGGTGGCGCCGCGACAGGCGCCGCCACTCCAGATGGATCCGATACTTCCTACCGTTCCTCCGCGCTACCCAAATGAAAATCCGCCTCCTGATTGCCAGCCTGCTGCTCGCGGTCGCCGCGACCCCCACGGCTATCCGCGCACAGCTTACGATCCCCGAAGTGCCGGTGATCTTTACGGAATCCGATCCCAGCATCCGGATCGCCCAGGCCGAATTCGCGGCCCCGGCCGACGAGGTCTGGGCCGTCATGCCCGCCGTGCTGGCGGACCTGGGGATCGACGCGCAGGTGGATACGACGGTGAGCGGCCTGATCGGCAATCTCCGCATCACCACGCCCACCGTCGCCGGTGAACGGGTACGCCAGTTCGTATCCTGCGGCACCAACGCGGGCCCGGGAGCGGCCAACATGTTCCGCATCCGCCTGAACCTGATGATCTTCGTGAAGCCGGAGGGGACGGGGACGCGCACGTACACCCGCGTTGTGGGCACGGGATCGACGGTGGGAGGAAGCGGAGGCGACGGGGTTCTGTGCATCACCACGGGACGGCTGGAGCAGCGGATCACCGAGCGGATCAACGACTTCCTGGCCGCCTTTGCAGCCGCGGCGGGCCCGTCCACCACCGCGAGCGCTGCCGTCCAGTAGACGACCGGCGCTCCGGGGCGCGGCACGGGCGACCACAGCGACATTTCCACGCCTCAATGAGACTCGCGCGCGCTGTTGAGCCGAAGGATCTGCCCCGACAGCCGCGAGCAGGCAATCATCCGATGAGCGCGTCCTGTTACTCCCCGGAGAGCAGGCTCATCACCCAGAAAGACGGGGGCACGGAGAGACTGATCTCTCCGTGCCCCCGTCTTCTTTCCCATCGAGTGCCGGCGCTTACTCCACCGTCACCCACTTGGCCAGGTTGCGCGGCTGGTCCACGTTGGCGCCGCGCAGCACGGCGATGTGGTACGCCAGCAGCTGCAGCGGAATGCTCGCCAGAATCGGCGTGAGCGCGTCATGCGTATACTCGATCCCGGCATTGCAGGTGTGTCGCACAGGCATCGGGAGATGCGCTCATCCGGAGCGGAGGTTCGAACTGATCGCTCTTGTTCGCAATCGGCTTGAGCGGAGGAATCACTCTGGACATTCCTGCCATTGTGGGGACGCTAGTATCCGTACTTCTCACGGCGCTGCTCGAATGCCTCCCGCGAGCCTTCCATTACTTGTTGGACAGCAATGCTCACCTCGTGCGTATCCAAAGCACCGCATGCCAAAGTGGGGGCGCCCCCCTCAGTGGCCCCGAATCGTTTGATCCTTCCTTCGGCCTGCCTGCGCTCACCTAGCCGGGCTATCGCTGCTTCGACCACCCTTTCGTCCTTCCTCAGTACATGACGAAGATAGTGTCGAAGCTGTGCCTCCCAATCAGGCCAACCCATCTGCTCTCCGACATGCAAGTATTCTTCGGGCGCGTCCAAGTGGAGACCGCTAATGTTGAACGCAGATTCCAGTTCCTCTTGAGGCACGAATCCCGAAGCTTCCAGTGCGATGATCCCCTCTGCGTCCGCATTCACCGGGATGTTCGCGTTGTGTGTGACGACCACGATCTGGCGGCGCTCTTTGGCCTGTCGAAACAGCGGCACGAGTTCTTGGTAAACGCCCTCACTGTCGAGCCCTTCTTCCGGCGTGTCAATTATGAGCGGATCGTCTCCGTCCGCCAGAACGAGGTTGAGGATGGCGGTACCCTGCTGGCCGGCCGACACCCGGTCGATCGGCCCTGCCAGCGTACCGTCCCGACGGTACACCAGAAGCGTGATCGCATCAGGAATTCGCTCCAGTTCCAGCCCACGGAGCACCTCGTCGTTGAATAGCTCACGAAGCGCAATACGTCGCCGCTCGGCCATCTGCTCAATCAATGGGCTATTCGGGTTGCGAACCTCGGTTACGAACCGGACCAGGAGGGGAGATTCATCCGCCGGGTCAGGAGAGAGTCCTCCAAGGAGTGTCCGGATGTCTTCCTCATTCAGGCGCCGCTTGTCGTGGATATACGCCCCGAGTAGATCGACTAGCGCAGCATCATCGCCCTGATGACTCAACCGGATTTCCACCATCGGCTTTCGATCCGGCCGTGCGCGAAGGAGGCTCATCAAGCGATCCGCTTTATGGCTGCGCACTCGCGTTTCGCTGACCCAGGTTTGCCGCAGTTCGCCAAGGAGTGCAACCCGTTGCTTCTCAAGCTCTGCAACCTGACCCTCGTTCTGCACCAACTCTTCAAGTGACTTTTCAATCGTGGCTACACGATGGGCGAGTTCCGGGACATCCGCAAATCCTTCATGACCTTCGCCGAATCCGGCGTCCTGCAGTACACGCAGATCAGCCTCGACTACAGGTTTCCAAGTCGAGTTCAGGTACTCTTCGACCTCTCCCCCTTTGCCGAGCGCGGCGCGTAGACGCGCAGACGCTTCTTGGATCTCCCGCGTGTAGGTCGCGTGAAGTCGGACTACAATCTCAGCAGTTCGCTGTAGCACATCGTGATGCTGCCCAGCGGGGATTCCGACCCGAAGCGTGTCAAGACGGCGCTGCCCCTCCACGACCTGCTCGAGCACTCGGGAAGGAGCGCTCCCGGCTTGACGGTGGAGTTCTTCGATAAATCTGTTGGCCGTTTGAATAGCTTCCCACTGTGGCCACAGTCCAGCGATACGCGTATTTTGCTCCAGTTCACCCTGTGCAAGCCGGAGGTTAGTCTCCAATCCGGGCCTAGCATCCAAGGTCGCACGAAGAGCTCGTGAGTGAGCGTCGATTTGCTGGATTTCGCCGATTTGCTGCGCGGCTTCAGCCGACAACCGCGCCAGTTCTTCACGCACCAAATCATCCAACAGGCTCCGCAATGCGGTTGCTTGGCCGGTGGATATTGTGTGGTCGATCTCCCGCTGCGAGAGGAAACGGCAAGGAAAGAGTGTTCTTACATCGAGGCCGACCGCCGGCTCCTCGGCTCCAGGCGGATATATCTCCCGGTGTCCAGGACGGCCGTGGTGGTAGATCACGCGGAAATCGCCACCACGCGTGGCGAGCACAACTTCGACGGTAGCTTCCGGCGGAAGTGTCTCATCAATCCGTTTACGCAGTTCTGCTAAGAACGAGGCAGGCGCATCCTCCTCACGCATACGGTCCAGCGCGATGCGGAGATAATCAATGAATGTGGATTTCCCAACCCCCCGTGCTCCGATGAGACAGTTGAGGTTGGGAGACCAGTACAAAGTCTCGGGTCGGCGCAAAAACGAGGCACCTCGCACCTCGACGCTGGCGATCCGAGGACAGCAGTAGGCATCCTGTGGAGATTCCTTCTGGAGGCGGATTCGCGAATCCCGGTCGAGGAACGCCTGTCGCAGTGACTCGCGCGACGGATCGCTCATTTTGATCCAAGTATACCTGAACCCGATGTAGTTGCTCTCATCACCGTCCACCGGGTTCAGCCGGTAGCAATCCGAAGACATGATGTACGCAATAGGACGAGGCCGCTTCCATTCCTGGTGACAGTCTTCGCCCCCTCGGATAAGCCGCTGCCATCCAAGCGTCATTTGATCCAAGGGCTTCGGAACCTCGATACAGACGAGATTGGGGTTACGAAACTCCTCTGCTTGTAACCAGTCCGCAATACGCTCGTTCTGGAAGAGTCCCTTCACATCCAGTGGGTGAGCTGCAATGACGAGTCCCGGCCAGTCAACCGTGTCCTGAACCTTGCGTAGAATCTCTTTTAGGTTACACGTCGAAGGTAAGGGCTGATTCCCAACAAAACGCCGCTCGGAAGGCAGCCCCAGTGTGGTAACCCTGTCCTGAAGCACCGTCAGCGGCGTGTGCTCTGGGAAGAGGCAAAGAACGTGGCACCCTCGTCCAACGTCTGCTTGGATCTCAAAGCCGGGGAAGATCGTGAGCGGCGCCCGCCCGACCTCACCCGCTACACGAGCATTCTCTGCCCGCAGCCAACGGATGAAGGACTGGTCGGGAGACGGCGCGAAGTTATGATCGGTGATCCCGATCACCTCGAGGCCGACCTCGTGGCAACGCCTGAGATACTGGCCAGCCACTTCACGACACCGATCCTCAGGAGAGTCCCAACTCAGGTGTGTCGCCGGATCTCGCCAATGTGGCTCCATCGGCGTCTGCATCTGCAGATCGCACTTGTAATAGCGAGAATAGAAAGTTGGTTCAGGCATGATAAAGGATGCTGGAGGAAAGAGGTGCCGAATTCTCTCGAAACTTATCGCTTCCTTATGCCTCGCTCAACCTTTGAGCGTGATCTTACGCAGCTTTAGCCCGATTCTGCGCAACACCGACTGATAGGGGAACGCGTGTCGGTTGTAGTCCTGAAGCGCAGCCCGACCCATCATTCTCGTATTCGGTCTGTAACAGAGCCCGCGCCCGCGGCTACGACAAGGAACGGTTGGTTACGGGTCGGCGTCTAGCGCCGCACTCCGCGACTAAGCATCCTCTATTCGCTTCTCAAAGCCGGAATCGCCCTTCACGACGCATGACGTTTTTCTAGGTGTTAGGCTCTACGGCGAGTCCGTTCCGGCAGGATTGAACACCATCGCAGATCAGTGCCTCATCCTCGGCGCAGACGGTCACTCCCGGAAGTTGGTGGGGCAGCCTCGCTGTTACCACATATCGCCTTCTGCGATCGCCAGCACGGGCCGGGTCCGAACGCCCCACTCATGAAAGCGGCCCGGATCGAGCTAATCGAACCGGGCCGCTTTCATGAGTGGGACCGCAGCGGGGACAGCTACTCCACCGTCACCGACTTGGCGAGGTTGCGCGGCTGGTCCACATTGGCGCCGCGCAGCACGGCGATGTGGTACGCCAGCAGCTGCAGCGGAATGCTCGCCAGAATCGGTGTGAGCGCGTCGTGCGTGCGCGGGATGCGGATCACGTGCTCCACCACCCCGGCCAGCTCCTCGTCGTCCTCGCTCACCACGGCGATGATGCAGCCGCCGCGCGCCTTTACCTCGTCGATGTTGCTGCGGACCTTGTCGTACACGCCGTCGCGCGGGGCGATCACGACCACCGGCATGTTCTCGTCGATCAGGGCGATGGGCCCGTGCTTCATCTCGGCCGCGGGGTAGCCCTCGGCGTGGATGTAGCTGATCTCCTTGAGCTTGAGCGCGCCTTCCAGCGCCGCCGGGAAGTTGTATCCGCGGCCCAGGTACAGGAAGTTCTTGCTGTCCTTGTACTGCTCGGCCAGCGCCCGGATCTCGTTGTCCATCTTCAGGATCTCGGCCACCTGCTCCGGAAGCTGCCGCAGCGCCCGCACGATCTCACGGCCGCGCGACTGGCTCAGCGTGCCCCGCAGCCGGCCCAGGTGAATCGTCATCATGGTCAGAACCACGACCTGCGACGTGAACGCCTTGGTGCTGGCCACGCCGATTTCCGGCCCCGCGTGCAGGTAGATGCCGGCGTCCGTTTCGCGCGGAATGGTTCCGCCCACCGCGTTCACCACGCCCAGCGTGGTGGCGCCCTGCTGCTTGGCCTCGCGCATGGCCCACAGCGTGTCGGCCGTCTCGCCGGACTGCGAAATGGCGATGGCCAGCGTTTCCGGCTCCACCACCGCGCGGCGGTAGCGGAACTCCGACGCGTACTCCACCTCGGTGGGAATGCGGGCGATGTCCTCCAGCAGGTACTCGCCGATCAGCCCGCTGTGCCATGACGTTCCGCAGCCCAGGATCACGACGCGCTTGGCCTGGCGCAGCTCGTCGTCCATCCCCGTCAGCCCGCCCAGCTTCACCGAGCCCTCGTCCTCCAGCAGCCGTCCGCGCATGGTTTCGCGCAGGGTGCTGGGCTGCTCCATGATCTCCTTGAGCATGAAGTGGTCGTACCCGCCGCGCTCCACCTCGCCCAGGTCCCAGTCCACGCGGTTCACCGGGCGGCTCACGGGGCCGCTCTTGGGGCGGTGCACCGTGTAGCCCTTCTTGGTGATGGTGGCCATGTCGCCGTCATCCAGGTAGATGACGTCGCGCGTGTGCGCGATCACCGCCGCCGCATCCGACGCCACGAACGTTTCGCCGTTCTCGCCCACGCCGATGAGCAGCGGGCTGCCCAGGCGGGCCACGACGATCTTGCCCGGGTCGCGCGTGCTGACCACGGCGATGCCGTAGGTGCCTTCCACCTGGCTGAGCGCGGTTTCCACGGCGCGCTCCAGCGACTCGCCGGCGCGCCCGTCCGCGGTGGTGTACACCTCTTCAATCAGGTGCACCAGCACCTCGGTGTCGGTGTCCGAGCTGAAGACGTGCCCGCGGTCCTGCAGCACCTTGCGCAGAGTGCCGGCGTTTTCGATGATGCCGTTGTGCACCAGGGCGAAGTCGCCGTTTTCACTGACGTGCGGGTGCGCGTTGCGGGTCGTGGGCGGGCCGTGCGTGGCCCAGCGCGTGTGGCCGATGCCGTACGTTCCCTCGGCGGGATCCGACTGCAGCAGCTTCTCGAGCTCCACGATCTTTCCGGCTTCCTTGCGGACCTCCAGGTGGCCGTTGTTCGCCACCACGACGCCTGCGGAGTCGTAGCCGCGGTACTCCAGGCGCTTCAGCCCCTGAATGAGCATCGGCGTGACCGGCTGTTCTCCAATGTAACCAACGATTCCGCACATGCCTGTGGACCCCGCGTAAATGGATGTGAACTGAGAAGTGCGTGAGTGCTGTGTGCGTGAGTGCGTCAGTGCGACAGATCGCGGAGGTGCCCGCGGCGTTCCTCGCGCGGAGCGGTCCCCATGGCGGAATGCGCCGGGCGGGAGGTGCGGATCGCGATCGCCGAAGCTTCGCACTCACGCACCCCGCACCCCGCACTCACGCACTTCCCTACTTCGGCAGCGCCGCCCGCAGCGTTTCCACCAGCGCCGATGCATCCGCGCGCGTAGGCGCCTCGCAGATGATGCGCACGATGGGCTCCGTGCCGGACGGACGCAGGTGCGCCCACTTCTTTTCCGCCGCCCAGGAAAGCCGCAGCCCGTCCTGCCGGTCGGCGTCCGCGTCGGGAAACTGCTTCGTGAGCGCGTCGTACACGGCGTCCAGCGGCTGCGAGGGGCGCGGCACCTTTTCCTTGACGATCTCGTACCGCCCCAGCTCCGCCGCCAGTTCGTGCAGCGGCTGGCCGGTCTCCGCCAGCAGCTGCAGGATCAGCGCGGCGGCCACCGGCGCGTCGCGCGTCAGGTGCACGTCGGGCAGGATGACCCCGCCGTTGCCCTCGCCGCCGATGGTCGCGCCTCCCGTTTGCATCCGGCGGGCCACGTTGATCTCGCCCACCGCGGCGCGCACCAGCGGCACGCCGGCCCGTTCGGCCACGTCGTCCATCAGACGGCTGGTGGACAGGTTGGTCACCAGGGGGCCCGGGCGGTGCCGGACCACCAGCGTCGACGCCAGCGCCAGCGTATAGTCCTCGCCAATGGCGCGGCCCTCGCCGCTCACCAGCGACAGCCGGTCCACGTCCGGGTCCGTCGCCAGGCCGATGTCGGCGCCGCTGGTGCGGACCAGCTCCTCAAGCTCCTTCAGGTTTTCGGCGACGGGCTCCGGCTCGCGCGGAAACAGGCCGTCCGTTTCCATGTTGATGGCCGTCACCGTGCACCCCAGCGCCTCCAGCAGCTGCGGAAACATGGTTCCGCCGGCGCCGCGCACGCAGTCCAGCGCCACATGAAAGCGCCGGGCGCGGATGGCGTCCACGTTCAGAAACGGGATGGCCAGGATGCGGTCCAGGTGGCGCTGCACGGCCCCCTCGTCCGTACGCCACTGCCCCAGGTCGCTCCACAGCGCCCGGGGAATTTCCCCCTCCAGAAAGGCGCGCATCTCCGCGCCCTCTTCCCCGTCCAGAAACATGCCCGTGGGCCCGATGAACTTGAGGGCGTTCCACTCGATGGGGTTGTGGCTGGCCGTTACCGCCAGGCCGCCCGCCGCGTGCAGATCCTCCACCGCGAGCTGAACGGTCGGCGTGGGCGCGATTCCGACATCGACGACGTCGCATCCCACGGACTGCAGCGCCGCCGTGGCCGCCCGCGCGAACATGGGCCCGCTGACGCGCGAGTCACGCCCCAGCACCACCGTCTTGCCCGGGCCACGGCGCAGCGCGTACGCGCCGAACGCGGCGGCGAAGCGGGCGATCACCTCGGGCGTCAGCCCCTCGCCCACGCGTCCCCGCACGCCGGAAACGCTCACCATCAGGTTGGAGGTATCGATCACGTGCAGTTCGCGGCTTCTGGAGAAAAAAGGACCTGCTCGCCCGGTGCCGGACCCTCCGGCCGGGGCGGAATGTGCGGCGCGGCGCCGGAAAGCGTCAAGCCGCCGCGCTTTCCCGCTCCGACGCCGGACTTCCGTCGGGCGTCACATCGTTTTCCACCGTCTCCGCCGCCGGCCTGCGCCCCGTGGTGATGACCGCCACGGCGGCCACGATCACCCCCGCGGCCAGCAGCACGCGCGGCGTCAGCGGCTCGTTCGCCAGCCACCATCCCAGCAGCACCGCCACCACGGGGTTCACGTACGCGTAGGTGGACACACGCGCGGTGGTGGTGTTGCCCAGCAGCCAGATGTACGCGCTGAAGCCCACCAGCGACCCGAACACCACCAGGTACGCCAGCCCCACCACGCTTTCCGCCGACACCGCCGCGGGGTTCCACGCGCCCAGCTCGCCGCGGGCCAGCCCGATCAGCAGCATCAGCGTGCCGCCGCACGTCATCTCCATCGCCGTGGCCAGGAAGCCGTTCTCCGGCAGCGCGGCCGAGCGTGCGTAGATGGAGCCCGCCGCCCAGCAGAGCGAGCCGCACAGCACCATCAGCGCGCCCGCCGGGTTCACCCCGCCGCCCCCGCCCAGGTCGCCGGGCCCTACCAGCAGCACGATCCCCGCGAAGCCCACCACCAGCCCCAGGGCGGTCCGCGCCGTGGGCCGCACCCCGCCGGGGCGCAGCCACTCCAGCAGCACCATCCACAGCGGCACCATGGCCACCATCAGCGCCACCACGCCGGAGGGGACGGAGGTTTCCGCCATCACCACCCCGCCGTTGCCCGCCGTCACCAGCAGCGCGCCGATGACCGCCGTCGTGCGCCACTGCCGCGCGGTGGGCGCGGCCTGCCCGCGCATCCGCATGAACAGGTACAGCACGGCCCCGGCAAGCAGGAATCGGACCCCCGCCATCAGGAGCGGAGGCAAGGTCTTGATGGCAAACTGGATGGCCAGGTAGGTGCTTCCCCAGATCACGTACACGGCGGCGAACGCCGCCACCAGCTGCCCGGTGGGCGCGCTCCGCTTTTCAGCCACGGCTTCCTCCCGTCTCCGGCTCGTACAGCATGGTCGTCTCCTTGACCGTGTCCAGCACGATGGTGGAGCGGGTGGAGCGGATCGTTTCGATGCTCCCGAAGCGGTCGCGCAGCAGCTCGCCCAGTTCGCGGGTGCCGCGGACGCGCACCTTGGCCAGAAAGCAGTCTTCTCCCGCCACGTGATGGACTTCCTGCACCTCGGGGATGAGCGCCATCTGCTCCGCCGTGGTCAGCGCGCCGGCGCGCTCGTCCGCCCGCACGAAGACGTAGGCCATCAACCCCAGCCCGTACGCGTCGGGGTTGATGCGCACCGCGTAGCCCTGAATCACGCCGCGCTCCTCCAGCTTGCGGATGCGCTCCAGGATGGCGGACGGCGCCATTCCCACCTGCCGCGCGATTTCGGCGTTGGGGGTGCGCGCGTTCTCCTGCAGGATGTCCAGAATCTGCCGGTCGATGTCGTCTATCATTCTTGCGTTCTCCTTTCACGCAGACGATAATTCCCCGATCGCGGATCGTCAACCATCATCCGTTTGCAGATCACGGACCAGCGCCGAACGAACGTCGCCGCATGCGGAGGCGGGACGGCCGCGGTTGCTGGCGGCGGGCGGCGCGGGTAGGTTGCGGACCACACGGGCCGGCGGACGGCATCACGCACACACGCGCGGAATGAGCGGATGAAAGACGAAAAGAACTACCACGGAATGGGGCTGGGGACGATCGCCATCCACGCCGGCCAGCGCCCGGACCCCACCACGGGCGCCATCATGATGCCCGTGTACCAGACCAGCACCTACGTGCAGCCGGAGCTGGGGCGGCACCTGGGATACGAGTACGCGCGCACGCACAATCCCACGCGCGAGGCGTTCGAGGGGAACGTGGCGGCGCTGGAGAGCGGCACGCACGGCATCGCCTTCGCCTCCGGGCTCGCGGCCACCGACACCATGCTCAAGCTGATGAGCGCGGGCGACCACGTGATCTGCGGCGAGGGCGTGTACGGCGGCACCTACCGCCTGTTCAGCAAGGTGCTGGCGCGGATGGGGATCGAGTTCACCTTCGTGGACAGCGCCGACACGGAGGCTCTTCGCGCCGCCATCACGCCGCGCACGAAGCTGATCCACCTGGAAACGCCCACCAATCCCATGATGCAGCTCACCGACATCGCCGCGGCGGCGGAGGTGGCGCGCGCGGCCGGGGCGCTGCTGAGCGTGGACAACACCTTTGCGTCGCCGTACAACCAGCGGCCGCTGGAGCTGGGCGCGGACATCGTCATCCACTCGGTCACCAAGTACGTCAACGGCCACAGCGATATGGTGGGCGGGATGATCGTGGTAAAGGACGACGGCCTGCACGAGCAGCTGCGCTTTCTGCAGAACGCGGCGGGCGGCATTCCCGGCCCGTGGGACTGCTGGCTGGGGCTGCGCGGCACCAAGACGCTGCACCTGCGCATGAAGGCGCACAACGAGAACGGGCAGCGCATCGCCGAGTGGCTGGACGCGCACCCCAAGGTGGAGGCCGTCTACTACCCCGGCCTGCCGCACCACCCGCAGCACGAGTTGGCCAAGCGGCAGATGCGCGGCTTTACGGGGATGGTGAGCATCGAGATGGGGACGCTGGAAAAGGCGGCGGCGTTCGTGAACAAGGTGCGCATCTTTGCCCTCGCCGAGTCGCTGGGCGGCGTGGAAAGCCTGATCGGCCACCCCGCGCTCATGACGCACGCCTCCGTTCCGCGCGACCTGCGCTACGCCATGGGGCTCACGGACGGCCTGGTGCGCCTGAGCTGCGGTGTGGAAGACGTGGAAGACCTGATCGCGGACCTGGAGCAGGCGCTCGAGCACGCCTGACGCTTCGTCTCGCCGGCTGACTCCGCTGAACTGCCGTTCCACACGGAGGTCACGGAGGATGCACGGAGGACACGGAGGAACAGAAGGGCCTCACGCAGAGACGCAGAGACGCAGAGAAAGACAAAAAGGGGGAAGATAGCATCAGATGCGTCCTCCTCTTTTCTCTGCTGCTCTGCTCCTCTGCGTGAGATTTTTTTGGGGTTGATCCCCGTCTTTCCTCCGTGTCCTCTCCCGTCTTCCTCCGTGCCCTCCTGTGAAACGGCAGTTTGCAGAATTTCAGCATCAACAAGGCTCGCGGAGAGTTCCCTACCAGTATCCGCCGTTACGGTAGCAGTGGATGAAAAGTGTTGTATCCGTCATCCCCGACGGGTAGATTGCGATCATTGCCCCCGCCCTGCCCCGCCCCCTCCCGGAGGTGTCACGTGACTCCCGTGACCGTCCTCATCGTCGACGACGACGCCGACCATCACGCCGTGTGCGGAGTGTTTCTGGAACACGCCGGCTATCGCGTGCTCCACGCCTCCGACGGCGCCGAGGGCATTCGCATGGCCCGCGCGGAACGCCCCGATGTGGTGCTGATGGACGTGCGCATGCCGAAGATGGACGGCGTCACCGCGCGCCGCCTGCTCGCCGGCGACCCCGCCACCGCCCGCATTCCCGTGGCCGCCGTCACCGCCGACGTGATGGTGTGGCCGCGCGAGCGCGCACTGGCCGAGGGGTTCGATGCGCACATGGACAAGCCGTGCAGCCTGCTGGGCATGGGCCGCCTCATCCGCCGCCTGCTGGAACGCGGAGGACAGAGCGACATCGCCCCGCCGCTGGAGATGGCGGTGCTGGTGGCCTGACGCGGCCGTGGCGGTAAAGGAAAGCGGGCCCGGAGACGAATCTCCGGGCCCGCTCTGCGTCAGGGTGCCTCGCGCCGCCCGCCGGGTGGACGGCGGGTGGGCGGCAGCGCGCCGCCGGGCGCGCCCCGGATGTCGGCCCCGCCCAGGCGCAGCCCCAGCACGGGAAGCCCGTCCGGGAGCATGTTCTCGATTGTGGAGGTGCGGATGGGCTCCGCCTTGAGGTCCACGTCCATGAAACGGATGGTGTCGCCCACCAGCATCCCGAAGCTTCCCTGCAGCCGCGTTCCCGGCGCGCGCACGTCGGTGTCGCGCGCCAGGAACATGGTTCCGCCCGGACGCGATTCGATCCGCAGCGACAGCGCGCCGGTGGCCGTGCCGGGAAAGCGCGGATACAGCCACTGCATGTCCTCGAAGTCGATGGAGTCGCCGCTGACCGCGATGTCGTACATCGGCGCCTGGTCCGCGGGAAACCATTCCGGAAAGCTGTCCGTCCGCACCACGCCGGACGCGGCCACGGTGGACCGGCGCAGCCGCAGCAGCGGCGCATCGAACTCGATGTGCGCCTTCATCAGCGCCACCACCGCCTGGCCGTGCACCAAGTGCGCGGGGCGGCGGTAGATCTGCGCGTCCGTCCGCAGCGAATCCACGTGAATGCGCGATCCGCTGCGCGTTCCCGGGGCAAAGCGGATGCGCGACAGGCGGCCGTTCATCGCCGTGAAGTTCATGGTGCGGATGAAGCCGCCCGCCACGCTGTCCACCAGAATCTGCGACGTGTCCGACCGTGCGTCCGCGATCTCCGCGCGCTGGCCGCGCGCCGAAAGCGTGCTGTCAGGCCGCCAGGGAAGCTGCACCCGCACCAGCCCGTTCACCACGCGGACGGTGTCCAGCAGCGTCGCCCGCTCCACCCCCGGCTTCCTGGGGCCGGTGGAGGTGTCGGCAAAGATCGCCTGGTAGTTCCAGACCGTGTCGCCGGGCAGCTTGAAGACGTAGATCCGGGGATTGTACAGCGTCGCCCGCGTGATGCGGACCCGCGGGGAAAGCAGCGTGCGGATGTCGTAGTCCAGAAACCCGCTGTCCGCCTCCACAAAGGCGCGCCCCTTCAGATCCTGCAGCCGCACGCCGTACACCTTGGCGCCCTCGAACAGGTTGCCGTCGATGCGGCCGATGATCAGCCTGCCGCCGTCGATGCTGCCGCCCAGCGCCTTGAGCGTGAAGTCCAGCACGAACTTGTGACCGCGCTCCGTGCGCGCCACCATGTTCAGCGCGAGCACGGCCAGCCCGATGCCCAGCACCAGGCCCCCGAGCCCCCACGAAACCAGGCGTACCGCACGCGAGCGCGCCACCGGCTACGACTCCCGCGCGGCCGGGGCGGACGCCTCTTCCACCCGCTCGCGCTGCAGAAACAGGCGCGCCAGGTACCACACGGCCACGCCCACACCCACGGCGCCCGCCGCGGCGATCCCCGCGGCCTTCATTTCGCCGCCCCTGGACAGCGACCCGCGATCATACTCCATCGTTCGTCTCCCGGCTTTCGTCCATCCAGATGGCCCCATCCTCGCCCGCACCTTCCAGCGGCGGCCTGCCGCGGCGAAAGAAGATGTGCCGGCTGGTGGGGACGAAGTCGCCCGCGTCCTCGAAGTACATGTAGTGCGTCACCCGGATCCCCGTGGGCGTGAGCCGCAGCACGTTCAGCGAGTTCTTTTCCCGCTCGCGCGCCCGCCCACGGCGCGAGGTGCTGGTTCCGCTCTGCGCGATCACGATGCCGTGCTCGCGGTCCGCGCCTGCGTACACGTCCAGCGAGTTGCCGATGTACGCGCGGTGCAGGTGCCCGCCCAGGATCAGGTCCACCCGCATGTCGGTGAACGCGTCCAGCGCCCGCCGCGCGTTGGGCATGGGGTCCGCGCTCTCGAAGTCCGGCGGCGGCGCAAAGTGGTGGTGCGCCACGATGATCCGCAGCGTCTTCTCGTCCGTCACCGCGGCGAACGCCTCGCGGGCGTAGTCGATCTGCCACTGGTGAATGCGGCCGTTGACCGTGGCCTTGAGCGGCGCCGTGCTGTTGAGCGCCACGATCCGCGCGCCGGGGATGTCCGTAATCGTATCCAGCGCCTCGTTGATGTGCCGCCGGTAGTGCTTGTACGGATCCAGCACCCGCTCGGCGATGCGCATCAGCGGCACGTCGTGGTTTCCCGGCGTGACCACGATGGGCACCTTGGGAAACTCGTTCAGAAACGCCCGCGCGGCCGCGAACTGTTCCTCTTTGGCGCGCTGGGTGAAGTCGCCCGACGCGACGATGCAGTCCGGCCCCAGCCGGTGCGCAAACGCCTGCAGCGCGCGGCCCACCCCTTCGTGAAAGGGCGGTCCGAAGTGCAGGTCCGATACGTGGAGAAGTGAGATCAAGCCCGCCGCCGGTGTCCGTGGAAATCCGCGGCCGGACGGCCGCGCTCACCCTTCCGTTCCGCCACCCTCGTGCCAGCGGCTCCGGTCACCGCGTCAGCCCGGGAAAAGGCAGGTCCGCGCGGGCGTTCAGGTCCAGCCCGCCCGTCTCTCCGCGACGCCAGCGAAAGAGCGCCGCCCGCGCGATCATCGCCGCGTTGTCGGTAGAAAGCCGGGGCGACGGCGCGTACAGTTCGCCGCGCGATCCCAGCTTTCGAGCGAGCGCCTCGCGCAGCGCGCGGCTGTTGGCCACGCCCCCGCCCAGCACCACGCGTGGGCAGTTCATCTCCCGCACCGCCCGCATGGTCTTGGCCGTCAGCACGTCCACCGCCGCGGCTTGAAAGGAGGCGGCCACGTGCGGCGTTTCCTCCGCCAGCGTTCCCTTGGACTCCAGGTCGCGCGCCAGCAGCCGCAGCGCGTTCTTGAGCCCGCTGAACGACATGTCGTAGTACTCGCGGTCGCCCGGGCGCTCGCCGCGGTTCAGCAGCGGCCGGGGGAGGGGATGACGGGCGGGATCTCCCTCCGTTGCGGCGCGCTGGATGGACGGCCCGCCGGGGTAGCCCAGCCCCAGGATCTTGGCCGCCTTGTCGAACGCCTCGCCCGCCGCGTCGTCCCGCGTGGCGCCCAGCAGCCGGTACTCGCCCCACGCCGGCACCCACAGCAGCATCGTGTGCCCGCCGCTCACGAGCAGGCCCACGAAGGGCGGCTCCGCGCCCGGGTGCTCCAGGTGCGTGGCGAACAGGTGCCCCTCCATGTGGTGCACGCCGACGACCGGCTTTCCCGCCGCGAACGCCGCCGCCTTCCCCCACGACACGCCGACGAGCAGCGCCCCGATCAGCCCCGGCCCCGCCGTCACCCCAACGACGTCGATGTCCGCCAGCGTCACGCCCGCCTCGCGCAGCGCGCCTTCGACGACGTCGTCCACCGTCCGCAGGTGGGCGCGCGACGCCAGTTCGGGAACCACGCCGCCGTACAGCGTGTGGATGTCCTGCGTAAAGATGACGTGCCCCAGCAGGTCGCGCTCCCCGCGCAGCACCGCGGCGGAGGTTTCATCGCACGACGTCTCGATCCCCAGGATCAGCGGCTCGCTCACGGCCGCGCTCCCGCCGCGCTGTCCATCGTCGCGGGCGATGCGGGCGATGCGGAAGGAGCCGCCGCCGGCTCAAACACCCGCACGCGCGCCGGATTGGCGGTCACCGCCGCGCCGGCCGGGGCGCCCTCGATCAACAGACGCGCCTCTACCCCGCCCGGCGGAATCACCGCGGGGAGCGAGTCCCGCACGACCACGGCGCGCAGCCGGGCCGGATCCACCCCCGCCAGTGCCCGCTCCGCGCCGCTCAGCCGCACCTCCACCTGGGCGGGCGCGGCGACCAGGCCGTCCGGCACGTACACCGTCACCGGGCTCACCGCGCGGGTGGCGCGCCGGTCCACCGTCCCGCTCACCCGGACCCGCGCGCGCGACAGGCTCAGCCCGTCCAGCGCCGCCGTGTCCAGCGCGATCTCGCGGGTGAAGGTGGAATCGTCCGGCACGATCTCGAACGCGATCGTGGAAAGCACGTTCAGCGCCGCCACCTGGTCTGCGCGCCCGGTCACCCGCACCTCGGCGGGGATGATGGTGAGCGAATCGCCGATCACGTACCGCTGCAGCGATCGCCCGCTGATGCGCGCGTGGATGGGAACCACGCGGCTGGCCAGCCGCTGCAAGCCCAGCGCGATCACCGAGGGCCGCACGTCGCGCGCGTTGACGGACAATCCTTGGGGAATGCGCACCATCGCCGGATCCAGCGCAAAGGTGCGCCCCTCGCCCACCTGGCGGATGGGAAGCACCAGCACCGGACGGTCCAGCGCCAGCTCCCACAGCTCCCGCCCGGGCCCGGTGAACTGCACCCGCACCTCCTGCGGCTCCGGCGAGCCGGTCAGGACGAACTGCGGGTCGCGCACGACGGGGTCCACGCGGACGGGAATCCACTGCGTGGTCACCTGCTCGGCACTGACCACGGCCCACACCAGAACGGACAGGGCGAGGGCGGCCAGCTTGAGAGGCCAGTTGCGGGTGAGGGAGCGCAGGGTCACCCTACGCACCCGGCCGCTCCGCGAGCAGGCGGCGCAGCAGGTCGGTGTTGGCGCCGCCGTCCCACTCCGTCGCGCCGATCACCTTTTTCTGGATCACCCCGTCGCGGTCCAGAATGAACGACTCCGGAACCCCGGTCGTGCGGTAGGTGCGCTGGATCTCGCCCGACGGATCGTGCCAGATGGTGAACGACAGCCCCAGGTCGCGCGCGAACGCGGTGAGCTCCTTCGATCCCGCCGGCGGCGCGTCGACGCTGACGGCGATGATGCGCAGCCCCTGCGGGCCGAGCTGCTTGTGCAGGCGCTCCATGGACGGCATTTCGTCGCGGCAGGGCCCGCACCACGTGGCCCACACATTCAGCAGCACCACCTGCCCGCGCAGATCGTTCAGCGAGACCGGCCGGCCGCTCATGTCCGTCGCCGAAAATCCGGGCGCGGCCTTGCCCACGTCCGGCGGAAGAATGCGGTCGCGGTTGGTCCATGCCAGTGCCACGAGGATCGCGAGCACCCCCGCGACCGCTCCCGGAAACACCCATCCCCGCCGCTTCGCCATCAGTCCAGATCTGAAGTTGGTGTCCCCTCGCGCCCTCAGGCGCCATCCCCCGTACCCGCCCCGCCCGGCTCCTCGCTCGCCGCCCCGACGCCACTCCCCGCGTCAGACCACCTATTCCCTATTCCCTATTCTCTATTCCCTATTCCCTATTCCCTATTCCCTGCCCGGCCGCGCCGGCGTCGTCGGCTGCGACGCCTCCGGGGGCGGCGGCGCCTCTTCCACCACGGGCGCGGGCGGCGACGTATCCACCGCGGCCGGCTCCGGCTCGGAGGACTCCACCGTCGCGGGCGGCGGCGGATTGGGATCGGCGCCGGCCAGGGTGATGCGCACGCCCGAGCCCATCGCCAGGCTGTCTCCCGCCACGGGCGACTGCCGCACCACCGTCCCCGCCGGCTCGGCGGATTCCGGATCGTAGCTCACGCGGCCGATCTCCAGCGACACCGCCTGCAGCCGCGCCGACACGTCCCCCGTGGTCAGCCCCACCACGCTGGGCACGAGCACCTTGGGCGGCCCGGCGCTGATCACCATCACCACCATGCTCGACACCGCGGCCGGCTGCCCCGCCGCGGGGCGCAGCGCCACGAGCGCGCCTTCTTCCCGCCGGTCGCGCACGCGCTGCAGCCCCACGCGGAACCCGTATCGCTGCAGCGTCTCGATCGCCTCTGCGCGCGTCATTCCCGCCACGGACGGCACCTTGCGCATCTCCGGTCCGCCGCTGACCACGATGCGGACGGTGGCGCCGCGGGACACTTCCTCGCCCGGCAGCGGCGTCTGCATCAGCACCCGTCCGCGGCCGATGCGCGCGTTGACCACGGTGCCGCCCTTCTGCACCACCAGCCCCAGCCGGCCCAGCGTGCGCTGCGCCTCGCCCTGCGGACGGTTGGTGAGGTCCGGCACCGTCACGATCGCCGACCGTCCGAAGCCGGGAAAGAAGAAGATGGTGATCAGCAGGTAGCCGAGCACGAACCCGCCCAGCGACGCCGTCAGCACGTACTTGAGCAGGCGCCGTTCGTCAAAGTAGCGCCGCACTCGCGCCGGGATCTCGCGGTGCCACCGCGCGCCGGACGGGCGGAAGCGTGCCGGGCCGGGACTGCGGGGCGGCTTCACGCGGGCCTCCGCAGCCGCGCGGCAAACGCGCCGTCCGCGCCCTGCGCCTGCGGCAGCACGCACAGGTACCCGGCCGCGTCGCGCACCTCCGCGGGCGCGGCCTCCGTGGCATCCACCCTCCACCCCGGATTTGCGGCCAGAAACGATTCCACGCGCACCTCGTTCTCCTCCCGTTCCAGCGAACACGTGGAATAGATCAGCAGCCCGCCGGGGCGCACGCACTCCGCCGCGGCCGCGAGCAGTTCGTCCTGCAGCCGGGTGAGCGCGGCAAGGTCGTCCGGCGTCACCCGCCAGCGCCCGTCCGGATGGCGCCGCAGCGTCCCCGTTCCCGTGCAGGGCGCGTCCAGCAGCACCGCGTCCGCCGGGCGGAACGGCGGCATGCGCCCGTCCGCCACCACCACGCCGATGCGGTCGTCCCACCCCACCCGCCGCGCGTTTTCCGTCACCCGCCGCACGCGCCGCCTCGACAGGTCCGCCGCGGCCACGCGACCGGCGCCGTCCGCCAGCCCCATCGCCTTGCCGCCCGGCGCCGCGGCCAGGTCCAGCACCGTCGCGCCCGCGGGGACGTCCGCGTAGCGCACCACCAGCGCCGCCGCGGGGTCCTGCACCACGGCGGGGACGGCGGCCAGCGCCTCCGACGCGGTCCCCGGCGTCTCGATGCGCAGCGAATCGGGCGACCACCCCACGCGCACCGCCTCGATCTCCGCCGCGCGCAGCCGCGCCGCGGCCTCGTCCACACTCACGCCGAGCGGGCGGATGAACAGCTCCGGCCGGCGGTTGTTCGCCTCCACCAGCGCCAGCGCCTGCTCCGGCCCGAAGCGCTCCATCCACCGCTCCACCAGCCAGCGCGGGTGCGAGCCCCAGGTGGTCAGGTATCCCGCGCCGTCCGCGCGCGCGTCGGGAAAGCTGATGTGCTCCCGGCGGCGCTGCAGGTTCTGCAGAATGCCGTTCACCAGCCCGGCCGCGCGTGGCACGCCCGCCATGCGCACCAGGTCCACGGACTGCGACACCGCGGCGTAGGGCGGAACGCTCCCCATCTCCAGAAGCTGGTACGCACCCAGCCGCAGAACGTCCAGCACGTCGGGGTCCAGGCTTTCCACCCCGTCCCGCGCCAGCCGGCCCAGCAGGTAGTCGATGCGGCCGCGCAGGCGAAAGGTGCCGTAGACCAGTTCCTGCGTCCACGCGCGCTCGCGCGCCTCCAGCCCGTGCGCGGCGGCGTCCAGCGCACGGTCGGCCAGTTCGCCTTCGCGCACGCGAGCCAGCGCCTCCAGCGCGGCCTGCCGTCCCACCGTCGGCGTCGCCATCGCGGTCAGCTCCCGGCGGGGGATGCGGAGCCGCTCACGCGTCCACGCCGAAGCGGTCGCCCGCCGCCACGCCGCGGCCGCGCACCCACTCGCCCGCCCCCATCCGCCGCTTGCCCTGCGGCTGCACCTCACCCAGGCGCACGGCGCCGCTCCCGCAGGCCACCAGCACCCCGCCCTGCGGGTCCGCCGCAAGGACGGTCCCCGGCTCGCCGGAGGCATCCACCACGACCTGCGAACGGTACAGCTTCACCGGGCAGCGCGCGCCCAGGGGACTCCAGGCCCCCGGCACGTCGTCCATCCCGCGGATCAGCCGCGCGACCTCTTCCGCCGGCAGCGTCCAGTCCACGCGCGCCGTCTCGCGGTCCACCTTGGGCGCGTAGGTGGCACGGTCGTGGTCCTGCACCGTCTCTGTCGCCGAGCCGGCCTCCATCAGCGCCAGCGTCTCCACCAGCGCCTCGGCGCCGATCTCCGCCAAGCGCACGCCCAGCTCCGACGCGGACTCGTCCGGGCCGATCGGCTCCTCCACGCGCAGGATCATGGGCCCGGAATCCAGCCCCGCCTCCATCCGCATGATGGTGACGCCGGTAGTCTCGTGCCCCCGCGCCACGGCCCACTGGATGGGCGCCGCCCCGCGCAGTTCGGGAAGGAGCGACGCGTGGATGTTGATGGACCCCAGCCGCGGCACCGCCAGCACCTCCGGCTTCAGGATCTGCCCGAAGGCGACCACGACGGAAATGTCCGGCTCCAGCGCGCGGATGCTGGCGATGAACTCGTCGCCGCGCGCGCGCTCCGGCTGCAGGATGGGCACGCCCATGGTGAGCGCCTCTTCCTTGACCGGGGAAACGGAAAGCGCACGCCCCCGCCCCGCCGGCCGGTCCGGCTGCGTCACCACGCCCACCACGTCGTGCCCCTCTTCCGCGAGCGAGAGGAGCGCGGGAAGCGCAAAGGCCGGGGTCCCCCAGAAGAGAACTTTCACTTGCCCGCCAGCTTGCGGTATTTCTTGAGCAGCATGGCGCGTTTGATGGGGCTCAGGCGATCCAGAAAGAGCACGCCCTCCAGGTGGTCGATCTCGTGCTGAAGGCAGCGCGCCAGCAGCCCGTCAGCCTCGATGCGCACGGGGTTTCCCTGCTGGTCCAGCGCCTCCACCACGCACGTCATCGGCCGGTCCACCGAGCCGGTGACCCCGGGAATGCTCAGGCACCCCTCGTCGTAGCGGTCTCGGTCCGCGCCGGACTCCACGATGCGCGGGTCCAGCAGCGCCATGCGCTCGCCGCCCTCTTCCTTGACGTCCACCACGATCAGGCGCTGGCTCAACCCGATCTGCGGGGCGGCCAGGCCGATGCCGCTGGCGTCGTACATCGTCTCGAACATGTCGTCCACCAGCCGGTCCAGCTCCGGTCCCGGCTTCGGCACGTCGGTCGTCCGGCGGCGCAGGACCTCCGAGCCGAGCATCTCGATCTTGCGAATCGCCATCGCTACTTCCCGGCGTCCGCGGCCAGACGGCGCGAGATCTTGGCGCGCTCCACCACCACGATCGCCTGCCCCGTCCGCACCTGCACCTGGTCTTCCTTGATCTGGACGACCTCGCCGATCAGCCCGCCCGCCGTCACCACCTGGTCGCCCTTCTGCAGGCTGGTCACCATGGCCAGGTGCTCCTTGGCCTGGCGCCGCTGCGGCACCACGAGCATCACCCAGAAGATGATGAGGATGAAGAGAATGGGCAGCGCGCTGATGAAGGAGCTCGCGGCCCCGCCCGGCCTGGCCTGGGCGAGAAGAAGCAGGATTTCCATGGTTCCGGTCCGTATGTTCGTGAATGCCGCGGGTCAGCCGCGGGCGGCGCGACCGGCGTGAAAGCGCGCCAGCCAGGCCGCGCTCCAGGATGTAAAGTCGCCCGCCGCGATGCGCTCGCGCGCGGTGTCGGCCAGCCGCACCAGAAAGCGCAGGTTGTGGATGGAAAGCAGGCGCATGCACAGCCCCTCTCCCGCCACGAACAGGTGCCGCAGGTACGCGCGGGTGTAGGTGCGGCAGGTGTAGCAGTCGCAGTCGGGGTCCAGCGGCCCCGCGTCGGCGCGAAAGCGCTGCTGCTTGATGTTCACCTGTCCCTCGCCCGCGATCCACACGGCGCCGTTGCGCCCGTTTCGCGTAGGCGCCACGCAGTCGAACATGTCCACGCCGCGGCCGATGGCCTCCAGCAGGTCGTCCGGGTACCCCACGCCCATCAGGTAGCGCGGCAGCCGCTCCGGCAGTTCCGGCTGCAGCGCCTCGAGCATGGCGTACATCGTGGGCTTGGGCTCGCCCACGGAAAGGCCGCCGATGGCGATGCCGTCCCAGTCGCCCGCGTCCACGGTGGCCTGCAGCGATTCGCGCCGCAGGTCCGGGTAGATGCCGCCCTGCACGATGGGAAACAGCGTCTGCACCGGGCCTTGCGGGTCTTCGGCCGGCAGCTGCGCAAAGCGGGTGCGGCAGCGCTCCAGCCAGCGCAGCGTGCGCTCGTACGCCTGCGTAGCCACTTCGCGGCTGCTCTGTCCCGGCGGGCACTGGTCAAAGGCCATGATGATGTCGGCCCCCAGCGCCCGCTCGATCTCCATCACCCGCTCGGGGGTGAACAGGTGGCGCGATCCGTCGATGTGGCTTTGAAAGGTGACGCCCTCTTCCTCGATCGTGTTGATGTCGGAAAGGCTGAACACCTGAAAGCCGCCCGAATCGGTCAGGATGGGCTTCTTCCATCCCTGAAAGCCGTGCAGCCCGCCCAGTTCGCGCACCAGCTCATGGCCGGGTCGCAGGTACAGGTGGTAGGTGTTGCCCAGGATGATCTGGGCGCCCAGCCCCTCCACCTCTTCCGGCGTGAGCGTCTTTACCGTGGCCTGCGTGCCCACCGGCATGAACACGGGCGTCTGCACCACCCCGTGCGGAAGCGTGAGCCGTCCCGCACGCGCGGCGCCTTCCGTGGCCTGGATCTCAAACTCGAACAGCGGCGCCTCCCCGCGTGGATCGCATGCGATTGCAAACCCCTAGTTTGGCGGATGCGCGGGGTTCAGGCAAGGCGCCGACGGTAGCTGCGGGCCTTGGGCGTCGTGAAGCGCGCCCGTTCTACGCGGCTCGCCGGTCCTGGCTCAGCGCTCCCCAGCCCCGACGCGCCACGCGATGCCGTGGGCGCGATCCGATTGCCTGCTGCCGCCGCACTTGGCGTTCCCGCCGAAGCCGGGCTCTCTCCCGCTCGTCGCGGATGATCTCGCGCAGCAGCATGACCGAGACAAAGCCCATGAACACGATGCACCCGTAGCCCAGAACCAGAAGGTTCTCCCCCAGCGTCATCACGAAGGTTGCCCGGCTCGACGTCAGCGCAGCGAGCAGAACGGCAGAACCGAACGGCAGGAGGCCGAAGCCGATGCTGAACGTGAACCAGCGAAACGTCGGGCGCATGGGTCCGGGCAGTCGGAGCGCGAAAGGAGGCAGACCAATCCGCACACAAGATGGACACCACATCTCCGATGCGCAAGTGTTTTATTTATGGTATTTTGCAGGTGACGCAAACTACATTTTCGACCACTCAGAAGCCGCCTGAGCCGAGCTGAAAGAACATGTGTCGGGATACGAAGAAGCCGGACCGCGGGCATGCGGTCCGGCTTGATCCCGTGCGTGTTCCCGTCCGGATCAGACGAGCAGCATCGCGTCGCCGTATGAGTAGAAGCGGTACCCGCGTTCGATCGCCTCGCGGTAGGCGCGCATCGTAAGTTCGTACCCGCCGAGCGCGGACACGAGCATCATCAGGGTGGAGCGCGGCAGGTGAAAGTTGGTGATCAGGTGATCCACCACGCGGAACCGGTACGGCGGGCGGATGAAGATGCGCGTCCATCCCTGTCCCGCGTGCACGGCGCCATCTTCCCCCGCGACCGATTCCAGCGTGCGCACGACCGTCGTACCGACCGCCCACACCGTCCCCCCCGCGGCGCGAACCGTGTTGATCGCCTCCGCAGCATCCGCCGAGACGCTGTACCACTCGGAGTGCATGGGGTGCGCGTCGGGGTCCTCCACCTCCACCGGGCGAAAGGTGCCGACGCCCACGTGCAGAACCAGCCGGGCCAGGCGCACCCCCTTGGACTCCAGTGCGGCGAGCACCTCCGGCGTGAAATGCAGCCCTGCCGTCGGCGCGGCGACGGAGCCCCGTTCGCGCGCGTACACGGTCTGGTAGCGCTCGCGGTCCGTTTCCGTCGCGCTGCGCTCCACGTACGGCGGCAGCGGAACTTCGCCGTACCGGTCCAGCGCCTCCGTTACGCTCAGCGGCGTCACCAGCCGAACGACCCGCTCGCCGCCGGGAGTGGACTCCACGATCTCCACCGACAGCTCCGGCCCGATCTCCACCGTGCGGCCGGGCTTCAGCTTGCCGCCCGGGCGGACGAGCGCGACCCACAGCTTCTCTTCCCCGTTGTGCGGGTGAAGGAGCAAGATTTCCGCGGCGGCGCCCGTCGCCTTGCGCCCCAGCAGCCGCGCGGGAAAGACGCGCGTCTCGTTCAGCACCAGCACGTCGCCCGGGGCAAGGTACTCCACGATGTCGGAAAACACGCGGTGCTGCAGTTCCCCGCTCGCCTTGTCCACCACGAGCAGGCGGCTGGCGTCACGCCGCTCAGCCGGGCTCTGCGCGATCTGCTCCGGCGGCAGGTGAAAGTCGAAGCCCGAAGTGCGGTACACCGGATCCGTCACGCGTCAAACAGGTTGGGCTGCACGTTGGCGGGCGTGCCGAAGTTGCCCGGCAGCCCCGCGGTGGCGCCGTCCACCGGCGGCGCGTAGCCGAAGCGGCGGTAGGCGAGCGCCGTCGCCACGCGCCCCCGCGGTGTCCGCATCAGAAAGCCGTTCTGGATCAGGAACGGCTCGTACACCTCCTCCAGCGTCCCCGCGTCCTCACCCAGCGCCACGGCCAGCGTGTTCAGCCCCACGGGCCCGCCACCGAACTGCTCGATCAGCGAGCGGAGCACCCGCGTGTCCATCTCGTCCAGGCCGAACTCGTCCACATCCAGCATCACCAGCGCCGCATCCGCCACATCGCGCGTAATCACGCCGTCCGCGCGCACCTGGGCGTAGTCGCGCACGCGGCGCATCAACCGGTTTGCGACACGAGGCGTGCCGCGCGAACGCCGCGCGATCTCCATCGCCCCGTACTTGTCGCAGCCGACGCCCAGAATTTCCGCCGTGCGCTCCACGATGAAGGCCAGCGCATCCACCGGATAGTAGTGGAGCCGCTGCACGATGCCGAAGCGGGCGCGCATGGGCGGCGTCAGCAGGCCGTAGCGCGTGGTGGCGCCGATGAGCGTGAACTTCTCCACCGGCATGCTGATCATCTGCGCGTGCGGGCCGTCAGACAGGCGCACGTCGATCCGCCAGTCTTCCATCGCGGGATACAGGAACTCCTCGATGATGGGGCGCAGGCGGTGGATTTCGTCGATGAACAGAATGTCACCCTCGCGCAGCGTCGTGAGTTCGCGCACGAGGTCGGCGGGTTTTTCCAGAACGGGGGCGGCGGTGATCTTGATGTTGACTCCCAGTTCGCGCGCCATCAGCAGGGCGAGCGTGGTCTTGCCGAGGCCGGGCGGGCCGTAGAACAGGGTGTGGTCCAGCGGCTCGCGCCGGCTGAGCGCCGCGTCGATGGCGATCTGCAGCGACTCCTTGACCTTGTCCTGCCCGATGAACTCCACCAGCCGCTGGGGGCGCAGGCTGAGTTCGCTGCCCTCCTCTTCGGTGAGCGCGTCGGGCGTGGTGATTTCGGAGCGGGACGGCTCTACTGGCATGACCGGTTGATCAGGGGCGGACGGCGATCGGGGCCGTCATCAATGTACGGGATTTCTTCGGATGATGCTACACCCGCGTTGCGCGGGCGTTCGCGAGGATGGCGGTCAAGGTGGAGATGGGTGATCGGAGGCGGGCTCTACCGCGGCCCCCACCCGAGCTCGCATTACTCGCCAACCCTCCCCCAAAAAAGACTGGGGGAGGGTTGGGACGGGCATCACACCGTGGAGCGGGTACCCGTGCCCTTCCAGAGATCTCCTGGGAGAAACGGCCGAACCCGCTATTTCAGGCGCGCGAGCGCTTCGCGGATCAGTTCGGCGGCGCCGAGCTGGCCCTTTTCCTGGATGACGGCGCGGACGGCGCGGTCCGCGTCGGCGGTGGTGACGCCAAGGGCCGTGAGGGCGCGCAGGGCTTCTTCCGCGCCGGGGACGCGGGCCACGCCGGAGGGCGCGAACGCGATGTCGTCCAGCTTGCCCGTCAGTTCCAGGACGATGCGCTCCGCCGTCTTCTTGCCCACGCCGGACACCGACGTCAGCGCGGCGGCGTTGCGGTCGCGGACCGAGCGGACGATCTGCTCCGCCGAGAGCGCGGAAAGCACCGCCAGCGCCAGACGCGGCCCCACGCCGTTGATCCCCAGAAGGCGGGTAAAGACCGTCATTTCCGTGGCTTCCAGGAAGCCGAAGAGCAGCGCGGCATCCTCGCGGACGAGATGGTAGGTGCGCAGCGTCACCTGCTCGCCCAGCCGCGGCAGCCGCTCAAAGACGGTGGTGGGGATGGAGATCTCGTAGGCGACGCCGCCGGCCGTCATCACCTCCACCCGCTCCAGGTCGCGGACGATCAATTCGCCCCGCACGCGCGAGATCATCGGCGCACCCCCGCGGCGGCGGCCAGCGTGGCGATGGAAACGGGCGCCAGCCGGGGCGCCGCCGGGCCGAAGCCACGAAAGCAGTGGCAGAGCGCCACCGCGACGCCATCCGCGGCGTCGTGCGGCTTGGGAACGGCCTTGAGCTTCAGGTGACGCTGCACCATCAATCCAACCTGGTCCTTGGTGGCGCGGCCGGCCCCCACCACGGCGGCCTTGACCTCCGCGGGCGGGTACTCGGCGACGCGCAGGCCGTGCATGGCGCCCGCGAGCAGCGCCACCCCCCGCGCGTGGCCCAGGACCACGGCGGAACGCACGTTCTTGGCGAAAAAAACGCCTTCCACCGCCAGCACCCCGGGGTGCGTGCGGCCGATGACTTCGGTCAATCCCTCGTAGATTTCGCGCAGCCGGTCCGCCAGTTCTCCGCCCGGACGGGTACGCACCACGCCGCATTCCAGCAGCGAAACGGCGCCGTCCGCCCCGCGGCGAACGACGCCATATCCGGTGACCGCGGTCCCGGGGTCGACCCCCAGGACCACGGTGTCCAGCGGGATCCGGCGCGCGGCCGGACCATCCGTGCCGGGTGCGATCACACTTCCGCCAGGCTGTCCACGTCCAGGTCGGCGTTCGTGTACACCTTCTGCACGTCGTCCAGCTCTTCAATCAGGTCCAGCAGCTTGAGCAGCTGCTCGGCGTCGGCGCCTTCCACTCGGATCTCCGTCTTGGGAATCATCGCCAGTTCGGCGTCTTCCCACGTGATCCCCGCGGCGCGCAGCGCGTCCTGCACGGCGTGGAAGTCGGCGACCTCGGTATATACCGTGTAGCCGTCCTCGCTCGTGTCCACGTCCAGCGCGCCCGCGTCCAGCGCCGCCATCATCACCGTCTCCTCGTCGTGACTGGAGGCGTCGATGGAGATCTGGCCGCGGCGGTCGAACATCCACGCCACGCTGCCGCTGGCGCCCAGGTTGCCGCCGTTGCGCGACAGCCACCGGCGGATGTCGGCAACCGTGCGGTTTCCGTTGTCCGTCAGCGTGTCGATCATGATGGCGACGCCGGCCGGGCCGTACGCCTCGTACGTGATCTCCTCGTAGTTCACGCCCTCGAGCTCGCCCGTGCCCTTCTTGATGGCGCGGTCGATGTTCTCGTTGGGCATGTTCACCGACTTGGCCGTGTCGATGGCCAGGCGCAGCCGCGGATTGCCCGCGGGGTCGCCGCCGCCTTCCTTGGCGGCTACGGTGATTTCACGGATCTTCTTGGTCCATGTGGCGGCGCGCCGGTTGTCCGTCAGCGCCTTTTTGTGCTTGATCTGCTTCCACTTGCTATGCCCGGCCATCGGGCTCCCTCCGGTCGGTGATGCTGGGGCGTTGGTGCTCGTCCAGGTTGCAGAACTACAAATATATGCGTCCGGCCCTCAGGCTTCAACGCACACGTCACGATGAAGTCATCCGCGCACGCGCAACGCCCCGCCCGGACGGCTCCGGACGGGGCGTTTGCTCACCGTTCCGCCGGCCGTTCAGCCGGGAAAGCGGATGGTGTCGCGCGGCGCGGCCGGCTGCGGAAACGGCTGGCTCACCGGAGGCTGCTGCTGAACCGGCGGCTGCGATACGGGCGGCGCCTGCTGCGCCGGCGGGCGCGGCTGCGCGGGCCGGGGCTGCGCCGGACGCGTCACCGGCTGCGCGGGACGCGTGACGGGCTGTGCCGGACGGGTGACGGGCTGCGCCGGACGATTCGCCGGGGGCACGGCCGGCTGCGTCTGCGGCAGGCGCTGCTGCGGCACGCCCGGCTGGGGCACGACCGCCGGTGCCGCGCCCGTGGGCGGCATTCCCGCGGCGGGCGGCATGGCGCCGGGCACCGGCTGCGCGCTGTCCGGCGGCAGCACGCCCGCGCGGCGCAGCGAATCCATCCGCACGCTGTCCAGCGCGGCGGAATCCACCGGCACGTTGATGGGCGCGCCGCCCAGCAGGCGGCGGAACGGAGCCCCGCCCACTTTGCGCACCAGCGCGGCGCGGGTGCCGCGCGGCCACGTTTCCACCGCGCTGCTGAACGACGTCATCTCCACCCACAGCGTGTCGCGCAGCACGCGGCCGGACAGAAACTGGCCCACTCCGCCGCTGAACGCCACGATCGCCAGCACGCTGTCGCGGCGCACCTCGCCCGTGAAGGGAAAGGTGACCGGGCCGCGAACGTAGCGTCCGGCGATGGAGTCCATGCGCTGCGTGGCGATCTGAAAGTCGCCCAGCGGCGTGAGCATGTACACCTTTTCGCGCACCAGCATGGTGTCGCGCGCGGGGATCTCAAACCCCGCGAACCGCCACAGGCCGCGCACTTCCGGAAGCCCGGCGCGCGCCTCGGCGGTGGGCCGCTGCAGCGGAGGCAGCGGCTGCACCTTTACGTTCTCCGCGTCGCCGCACGCCGCCGCGGCCAGCGCCGCACAGGCCACCAGCACCCTTCCCAGCCGTCCTTGCACGTTGATCCCGTATATCTGCAGTGGTTCTCGCCCGCGCTTTGCGTACGCGCCGTCGCACAGCCCGTGCCCGCTCAAAAACGAGGCCCGCGCACGGCGCGGTTGACAGTACCTTGCGCCATCCATAGCTTGCATTGTACGCGCAGGCCTCGCGGATTCGGACGTTTCGTACGAATAAGACCCCGCACACACTCTCGGCGACACTAGATGCCCACGACGGAGCGGATGCACCCGGAACACGTGGACACTGTGCTGCGCGAGGCGCTGGAGGCAAACGGCCAGCGCTTCACCGAGCAGCGCGCAGCCGTGTACCGCTTTCTTCGCGCCACCACGGACCATCCTTCGGCGGATGAAGTGTTCACCGCCGTCCGCGCCGACATCGCCGACATTTCGCTGGCGACGGTGTACAAGGCGCTGGAAACGCTGGTGAGCTGCAACCTGGCCGCCAAGCTGGCGTACGGCGACGACAGCGCGCGCTACGACGCGCGCACCGACGACCACTACCACTCGCGCTGCCTGGGCTGCGGGCAGGTGCGCGACGTGGCCGGCGAGCCGCACGACCTGCTTCCGCAGATTCACGTGGACGCGGGGTTCCGGGTGCAGGGCTACCGCGTGGAGGTCGTGGGCTTCTGCCCGGCCTGCTGCAAGTGACCGCAACGTTTTCCGCCCGAAACGCTCTCCGTCTGGAGAGCGTTTTTTGTTTGGCGGATGGATGACCGAACCGGCCCTGTTTCGCGTTCGCGGCACGTGGTGGTTCGAATCCAGGCGTTTCTGGATTGTCTGTGGCGATGTCGAGTCCGGCGAGATCCGGCCGGGAATGCCGGCGCTGGCGGTGGATGCGGATCCGTTCGCCGCGGCGGTCGACCGGCTCGAGTGGATGCTCATCTCCGCCTCCGCCGGGATCGAGCACCTCGCGCTCGTTTTCCGCCCCCGCACGCGGCGCCAACTGGATGGGTGGCGCGCGCAGGCGTGGGATGACCGGCTGATTGCGATCGCCACGGACACCATCCTGCATCCCTGCCCGTGCTGCGGCTTCCGCACGCTGGCTGATCCGGAGCGTGGATCGTACGCAATCTGCGGGATCTGCGACTGGGAAGATGACGGCGTTCAGTTCCGCGACCCCGACTACCGGGGCGGAGCGAACGAAAACAGCCTGAACGAATGCCGGCGCGATTTTGCGGCCGGGTACAACGAAGAGTTTCGATGACGGAATCCAGCAAGCATCCCGAGGCCTTCCCCGCCCCGCCCGCCGGCTTTCGCGGCGCCTTCAGCGTGGAGGAAGCGCGGCGGACGGAGTTCAGCGAGCACAGCGGCATCCTCCGCTCCGTCCCCTCCGCCGTGGCGGTGCCGGAGGACGCGGACGACGTGGCGGCCGTCGTACGGTGGGCGGCGGAAAACGGGCTGGCGCTGGTGCCGCGCTCGGCGGGAACGGGAATGCCGGGCGGCAACATCGGCCCCGGCGTCGCCCTCAACCTGATGACGAACTTCCGCCGGATCGAGCCGGTGGATGCGGAGCGGCGGACCGTGCGTCTGCAGCCCGGTGCCACCCTGGCGGAGGTGAACGCGGCCGCCGCGGCGCACGGCCTTCACTTTCCGCCCGATCCGTCCAGCGGCGCGCGCGCGGCGTTCGGCGGGCTGATCGCCAACAACTCCGCGGGCTCGCACACCGTACGCTACGGCGCCACGCGGCGGTGGATTGAGTCCGTGGACGTGGTGCTGGCGGACGGTTCGCGCGCGACCGCCACGCGCGGAACGCCGGTGGACGCGCCGCGCCTGCGCGAGATCCTGGCCCGGGTAGACGCGCTTCTGGCGGAGCACCGGGAGGCCATCGACCGCGACTGGCCGCGGGTGCGAAAAAACTCGTCGGGGTACGCGCTGCGCGAGTACCTGGAGTCTGGCGACGCGGTGGACCTGCTGGTGGGGAGCGAGGGCACGCTGGCCCTGGTCACCGCGGCGACGGCGCGGCTGGACCGCATCCGTCCGTGCCGCGGCCTGGCGCTGCTGGAGTTCACCGACCTGGAGGCGGCGGGCGCGGCAGTGCACCGCATCCTGGAACTGGATCCGGCGACGTGCGAGATGATCGACCGCACCTTCATCGACCTGGTCCGCGACTCCGGCGAGGACCCCGGCTACCCGCTGCGCGAGGGGCTGGAGGCGATCCTGTTCGTGGAGGTGGAAGGTGATTCTCGCGCGCAGGTGGCGGACGAACTGGGGCGGGTGGAGCGCGCGATGACCGGCGTGGCCGACCGCGTTTCGCTCGCGGTGGATAAGGAGCAGCAGGAGCGCTTCTGGCACGTGCGCCACGCCGCCAGCCCGCTGATCGCGCGGATGGCGGGGCAGCGCGTGTCGATGCAGTTCATCGAAGACGGCGTCGTTCCCGTGGACAGGCTGGCGGATTACATCCGGCTGCTGCGCGCCACGCTGGCCCGCCACGGGCTTCCCGCCGTGATCTTCGGGCACGCGGGGGATGGCAATCTGCACGTCAATCCGCTGGTGGACGTGACGAAGCCGGGATGGCGCGAAGACGCGGAGGCGGTGGTGTACGAGGTGGCGGAAGGGGTGGCGGCGCTGGGCGGGACGATGGCGGGCGAGCACGGGGACGGGCGGCTGCGCGCGCCGCTGCTGCGCACCATCTGGGGGGACGAGATCGCGGACGTGTTCCGCGCGGTCAAGGAGATCTTTGATCCCGCGGGGATGCTGAATCCCGGCGTGATCCTTCCGCTTCCCGGCCAGCGCCCGCTGGATGCGATCAAGTACGCGGTGGTGGGGAGATAGGAAAAGAAGTGCCCGGGTTCAGGTGCCCCGTGCCCGGAGGTTCAGCCCCGGTCGATGGGCGTGCTCCAGGGCGGCCCCCACCCGGGCCGGCACCACCGGCCCACCCTCCCCTGCGAGAGCGGATAAATCCGCCGCTCAAACAGCGGGAAGCCCCGACTCGTGGCCGCTGACGCGTCCACGATCGGGGCTTCAACTGCAATGGGGATTCGCGCCGGCACTGGTGTGTGCTCCCTCTCCCACATCCGTTCGTGGGAGAGGGTCGTCGTGCGCAGCACGCGGGGTGAGGGCCACACCCGGCCGCCCTGAACCCATCATCCTCCGACACCCCAGCGCTGCGCACCGGGCAGTCCGTCTTGAGTACCGGGGCCTTTTCTTCCGCACTCACGCACTAACGCACCCAGCACTAACGCACTTCCCCTACTCCTTTCCCACCTTCTCCAGCCCATGCTGCTGGATCTTCGCGTGCAGCGTGCTGCGCGAAATACCCAGCTTTTCCGCCGCGAGCGAGCGGTTGCCGCCCAGCACGTGCAGCGCCCGCTCAATGTGCCGCCGCTCCACTTCCGCCAGCGGCAGCACTTCCGCCGAGTTGCGGGTACTCTTGGCCGCGTTGCGCGCCCGCAGCGCCTCCGGCAGGTGCTCCAGGTCGATGCGCTCGCTGCCGACGGCCAGCACCAGCGCCCGCTCCAGCACGTTGCGCAGTTCGCGAACGTTGCCCGGCCACGCGTACGCCGACAGCGCCTCCGACGCGCGCGGCGCCATGGAGTGCGGCGCGCCGGGATGGCGCTTGCCCAGATCGACCAGCGAGCGGTGCACCAGCTCCATCACGTCCTCGCGCGAGCGCTCGCGCAGCGGCGGAATCGTGAGCGGAAAGACGGACAGGCGGTAGAACAGGTCCTCGCGAAAGCGGCCGGCGCGCACCTCGGCCTGCAGGTCCTTGTTGGTGGCCGCCAGCAGCCGCACGTCCACCGTCATCTCGCGCGTGCCGCCCAGCCGGCGAAAGGTGCGCTGCTCCAGCACCTTGAGCAGCTTGGGCTGCAGCTCGGGCGACAGGTCGCCGATTTCGTCCAGGAACAGCGTCCCGCGGTCCGCCACCTCGAACAGGCCGCGCTTCATCTCCCGCGCGTCGGTGAAGGCGCCGCGCTCGTGGCCGAACAGCTCGGAATCCAGAAAGGTGCCGGAAAGCCCGGCGCAGTTGATCTCCACGAACGGCCCCCGTGCGCGCGGGCTGCGCGCGTGAATCATCTGCGCGACCCAGCTCTTGCCCGTTCCGCTTTCCCCCAGCAGCAGCGCCGTCGTATCCGCCGAGGCACTCAGCATGGACACCTGCCGGGCCAGCGCGCGCATTCCCGGCGACGCTCCCAAGCCGTCATCCTCCGTACGACCGGCCAGGCTGCGGGCCAGCGTCTCGTTGGTGCGCCGCAGCTCCTGCTTTTCCGCCGCGCGCTCGGCCGCCGCGCCCACGTGCGCAAAGTCCACCGGCTTGGTGAGGAACGTTTCCGCGCCGGCCTGCATGGCGTCCACCGCGGTTTCCACCTCGGTGTGCCCCGTGAGCATGATGACGGAGGCGCCGCGCGAAACCAGCACGTCCAGCACCTCGCGCCCGGACATTCCGGGAAGGTCCAGGTCCAGCAGCACCACGTCGGGCCGCGCCGATTCCCAGCGGCGCAAGCCTTCTTCGCCGCTGTCGGCCTCGTGCACCTCCCACCCGCCGCGCGAAAAGTAGCGCGACAGCACGCGCAGCACGCCGGGATCGTCGTCCACCACCAGAACGGTACGGGGCATCGCCATCAGATCGGAAAGGGAACACGCGCGGGCCGCGGGGAGACGGACCGTGCTCCGCGCGACAAACTACGCAATTGGAGCGCTCCGCGCCTCCCACGGACCAGAGGCGGCACGGAACCGGCGCAACCGGGGCGACGCAGACGGGTACAAGGCCCCGTACGTCACAGGCCACACCTCATTCACGCGCATTCAATGCTCATGATCCGCTCTGCCCGCACCCTGGCCGCCGCCGCGGTCCTGCTCGCCTCCGCGGCGGGATGCCAGCCGGCCAGCCCCGCCCCCGCCGCCCTTCCGGACGGCACGGGGAGCGCCTCCGCCGGCGCCGCGGTGGACAGTCTTACGCTGACGCGCACGCGCTGCTACGGCTTCTGCCCGGCGTACCGCGTGGTGCTGCGCCCCTCGGGCGAGGTGCGCTTTCAGCAGACCTGGCCGGACTCGCTTCCGGAGCACCGCGGCACCATCACCCCCGCGCAGTTCAACGCGCTGGTGGCCGGCGCCGACGCCACCGGCTTCTGGACCCTGCCCACGCTGATGGCCGAGGACCCGGCCGTGTGCGGAATGCGGCGCACCGATTCGCCCACGACGGTGGTGGGCGTGTTCGGCGCCGCGCGGTCGCACCTGGTGGAGGACTATTCGGGGTGCAGCCGCGAGCCCGCGGCGCTGCGGGCGTGGGAGGCGCGCATCGACAGTGTGGCGGGCGTGTCCCGCTGGGTTGTCACACCGAGAAGCCGCTGACCCGCCACGGCGGGCGATCTCTGCCAGCGCGGCACGCCGGGACGCGCCGGATCGCCTGCCAGCCGTGCCGGTGTGGCGGTACGGAAGCCGCCCCGGATGTTTCCCGCCGCGGGTAATCTGATGCAAGAAGGGCATTTCGGCATCTCTGCAACGGAAGTCCGCGAGTTCTGGCGCTGTTCGTGCATCGCGGGTCGTGCGGCCGCTTCCGGCTCCTGCAGCGACGAGAATCTTGGCGCGGGGACCAAAACGGCTTAGCTTGCGCCCGTTCGTCGGCGCTGCGCCTCATCACATCACAGCAAGTGGATTGGAAATGGCCAGGGAAGCGGGAACCGTCAAGTGGTTCAATCCGGAGAAGGGCTTCGGCTTCATCACCCGGGACAACGGCGAGAAGGACGTGTTCGTCCACCACAGCGCGATTCAGGGCGGCGGGTTCAAGACCCTGAATGATGGCGAGCGCGTGGAGTTCGACGTGGTCCAGGGCACCAAGGGTCCCGCGGCCGAGAATGTGGTGCGCCTCGACGCGCCGGCCGGCGGCGACAGCAGCGGCGGCGGCGGTGGTTACGGCGGTGGCCGTGGCGGCAGCAGCGGCGGCGGCGGGGGCTACGGCGGCGGCGGTGGTGGCCGCAGCGGTGGTGGTGGTGGCGGCTACGGCGGCGGCGGCGGTGGTGGTGGCCGCAGCGGCGGTGGTGGCTACGGTGGTGGCGGTGGCGGACGTGGGGGCGGTGACCGCGACCGTGGCGGCTACGGCGGCGGCGGGGATCGCTGGTAGTTCCCCGGCTGACTAACGCAGCCACAGCATGAAGGGCCCGAGCCAGCCGGCTCGGGCCCTTTTTCCGTCCCTGAGTTCGGGATCGGCGGATCGGTGGATCGGTGGATCGGTGGATCGGTGGATCGGTGGATCGGTGGATCGGTGGATCGGTGGATCGGTGGATCGGTGGATCGGTGGATCGGCAGGAAGCTCGAACGAGAAGGGGCCCCGAACCAGTGGTTCGGGGCCCCTTCTGCGTCGGGATGTCGCGGATCAGAAGTCGTACCGGCGGGCGGCGCGCTTGCGGTCCTTGTGGCGGCGGCGCTCGGCGGCCTTTTCCTTCATCTTGCGCGCGACACTCGGCTTCTCGTAGAAGCGCTTGCGGCGCATGTCCTTGAACAGGCCGGAGCGAATCATCCGACGCCGGAACTGCTTGAGCGCCCAATCCAGGCGATCAGTTTCCGCAAGCTGGATCTCGACCACGTCTACTCCCTTCTGAGGAACACAATCACGACCCGAGCAGAGGTGCCCAGGTCTGCGAAACTCTCGTGCGCGTTCCGCGCCTGAATACAAAACTAGCCGTTTTTGCGCCAGAGTCAACCCGGCGGTCCGCTCCGGGCGCCAGATCCCGCCGGAAAGCCGCGGAATCACCCCCGCGTCGCCGCTTCTCCATCCTCATCCATCCACTTCCCACCATGATCGCGCAGGGACGCGCGCGTGAGGCGAAACGGAGCGGCGGGCGATAAGTTGGGCGTCGAGTGCCGGCACGATGCGGAGTTGTCCGCATCCGGGAGCCCGGGCCCAACCCACGCACGCCAGAGGAGATGGAATGCCGGAGCAGACGCAGGGCGCGGACGAGGCGCGGACGCCGCTGGGGCACACGGCGGACCAGGCCCGCGTGCTTCAGGTGGTGCAGCCCTTTCTGCTCGGGCTGATGGATGGGTCCGTATCCACCCTGGCCCCGCTCTTTGCCGCCGCGGAGCTCACCGGGAGCACGCACGACGCGTTCTACGTGGGCTTGGCGGCTTCCGTAGGTGCGGGGATCAGCATGGGGCTGGCGGAGGCGCTCTCCGACGACGGCAAGATCAGCGGGCGCGGCAACCCGTGGACGCGCGGCGCGATCACGGCGCTGGGCACCATCATCGGCGGGATGGGGCACACCCTGCCCTTTCTGCTCACCGATCTGCGGACGGCGCTGCTGCTGGCGTACGTGATCGTGGTGCTGGAACTGGTGGCCATCGCGTGGATCCGCTACCGCTACATGCAGAGCCCGCTGGGAAAGACGATTCTGCAGGTGATTGGCGGCGGCGGGATCGTGTTCGTGATCGGGCTGCTGCTGGGGAGGCTGGGCGGAGGGGAGTGACGGGGGACGGTGGCTCGGCCGTGATTCGGACAGGACCTCACGTGCATGTGGGGGATGAGCTAGGTGCGGCGGGACGAAGTTCACGGCGGCCCCCACCCGGGCCGGCACCACCGGCCCACCCTCCCCCAAAAAAGACTGGGGGAGGGTTGGTCGGGGCGGATGGTCCGGTGCGCGGAGCAGAGACCGGCACGTGCGCGGAATCTGTTGAGCGAATGAATCCGCCGCTCGAACAGCGGGAAGCCCCGACACGACGCCCACAGGCGTCGTTCGGGGCTTCAACTGCATCATAGGACCGCGACGAACCCGCCGCAGTGGTCCGGGCAGGCGGACTTCGTGTCCTTCGAGGCGCGGTTTCAACCGCCGGACGGAGATCCGCCGCGCACCTCGATCTTTCCTCCGCCCCGATGTGGGGTGTGCTCCCTCTCCCACATCTGTTCGTGGGAGAGGGTCGTCGTGCGCAGCACGCGGGGTGAGGGCTCCCAGCCCGCGGCCGGGTGACCCATGGCCGTGCACCGGATTCTCATCCCGACGTCTTGGGCATCCATCTGTCCATCACTGCGCGGGCGGGACGGGGAGCGGGGCCTGCGGAACGACGGCTGGCTGGGTCGCGCCGGGCTGAACCGGCTGCGCGGAGGCCGGGGTGACGGCGCCTTCCGTCTCCGGCGTGAGCAGCGGCCGGCGGCGGTCCACCTCGCGGCCGGCCGGGCCGCCGTTGCGGCGGATGTCCTCCGTGGCGTCTTCCAGCGATTCATCGCTGTCGATCACGTGCGGCGTGATGAAGATGAACAGCTCGAAGTCGTTGTGCTCACGCCCCTTGCTGCCGAAGGCCGCCCCGATCAGCGGCAGACGGGAAAGGTACGGAACGCCCGAGCTGCTACGGTCGCGCAGCAGTCCGGAAAGCCCGCCCAGCACCGCCGTCCGCCCATCGCGCACCAGCAGCCGCGTGCTCACCGACCGCGTGCTGATCACCGGCGCGCCCTGCAGCCCCGCCGCGCCCGTGGCGCTGTTGACCTCCTGCAGCACCTGCAGTTGAACGAATCCGTCCGCGCTGATGGTGGGGAGCACGCGCAGGGTGGTGCCCACGTCCTTGTACTGGATCACCTGGTCCTGCGCCCCGCCATCCGTCGTGCGCTCCAGCTGCACGAAGGGGCGCTGCTCGCCCACGGTGATCTCCGCCTCCTCATTGTTGGCCGCCAGCAGCAGCGGCCGGTCGACGATGAGCACGTTCTGCCGCCGCTCCCCCGCCGTCAGCAGCAGGTCCAGGTTGATGCCGCCCAGGTTGAGCGCGCGCAGAACCAGGGCCGCGTTGTCCGCCCCGCCCGTGCTCCGCCCCACCACGCTGCCGCCGCTCCCGCGCAAGCCGATGGTATCCGTCGTGGCCTGCAGCCCCAGGTCCATCCGGAACGAGCGGCTCACGTACGCCACCGTCGTTTCAATCAGCACCTGCAGCGGACGCACATCCACCTGCTCCACCGCCGCCCGGATCAGCTCAAAGTCCGCCCGCCCCGCCCGCACCAGCAGGCTGTTGGTGCGCGGATCGGGAACGATGGTGAGAGCGCCGGAGATCTCTCCCGAGCCGCCGGCCGCAGCCACCTGCGGCGCCTGCTGCCCGAACGGAGTAATGCGGTTGTCGCGAAGCTGGTCGCCCAGCGTGCCGCGGGCCAGGCCCGATTCGCCGAGCGCGCCGCCGCGGCCGTAGAGCGCGTTCACGGTCGCCGCCACGTCCGCCGCGCGCGCATGGCGGAGGCGGATGACGAACAGCTCCACCCCTCCGGATGACGCCAGCGACGGTCCGCCGAACGGCGGCTGCGGCATCCCGGGGGGCGGCACCTGCGGCGCGGCTTGCGGCTGCTCGCGCGGGCGGATGCGGTACGCGCCATCCACCTCCTCCATCAGATAGCCCTGCTCCGCCAGCAGGTTCTTGAGCAGCGCGGGAATCTCCCCAGGGGGGATGGGGCGCGGGCTGGTGAAGGTGATGCGCTGGTTGCCGAGCGGGGCGTGGAACAGCGGCCGGTCCAGGTAGGGCGCCAGCGACGAGATGACGGCGGAAACCTCCACCTGCACCAGGTTCACCTCCACACCTTGCGCGCCGCGCGAAACGGACTGGGCGGCGAGGGGGGAAGCCAGGCAGAGCGCGCCCAGGAGTGCGGCGCGGAAGGCGGGCGAGGTCAGGGCTGCCATGGCTTTCGGACGGAGAGATTCCAGGTTGTATCAGGACCGACGATGATGACGCGTTCGCGGGTGACGGAGCGGACGCGCAGGTCGCCCAGCCGGGTGCCGGCGTGCACGAGCACCCCGCCCTGCTGGCCGGGGACGCCTTCCAGCACCGCTCCCCAGGGCGGCCCCACGATTCCCGACACCAGCAGCGGCGGCGGCGGAGGCTTGGGTGGAACGTAGGCCGGCGGCATTCCGGGCATCATCCCCATCGGCATCGCGGGGACCGGACCGAGCGGCGCCGGGACGCGATCCAGGCGGAACGGATCGCCCGCGGCCACCACGCGCGCCGCCACGGACAGCCTTCCGCGCGGGGTGCGGACGGCCTCCGGCGCGGCCTGCTCCGCGGCGGCAGCGGACGCGGGCACCTCCGGCACGGCGCCGCGCCACCGGCTCCATCCCGTCACCAGAAAGATCAGCGCGAGCACCCAGAGGACGGCTTCCCACCGGCCCCGGCTCATGGCGCGGCCGGGGCGGAAAGGTCCAGCGAGTCTGTCCCCGCCCCCGCCGAATCCGCCACCGCGGGACCAGGGCCGCCCGCGGGCGGACCCTCCGCCCCCGGGCGCAGCGCCAGCCCCTGGACGGAAAACTCCGCCCGCAGCGACTCCGGCATCTCCGGCGGGCCGCCCGGGTTGGGCTGGGTGATGGCGAGTTCGCGCAGAATCAGACGGTGCGGGTCGCCTTCGAGCATCGCGAGCATGCGGGTGATGGAGGGCAGGTCGCCCGTTGCGTCGCCGCGCACAGTCACGCGGATGAAGATGCCGCCACCCGTGGTGTCGGGAACCACGCTGACGGCGCCGAGCACGGTTCCCGCGCGCGATGCGGCGCCGCTCACCAGCCCGGCCAGCGAGGCGCCCGCCGCCGCGGGCGAAGCGCCCGGGAGCACGGACGCGCCCACGTCCACGAAGCGCGCGCGCCGCGCCTGCAGCGAATCCAGCGCGGCGGGCAAGCCCGCGGAGCGCGCCTCGGCCGCCTGCGCCTCCGCGATCAGCTCGCCGGCGGAGGCGCGGGCGTCCGCGTCCCAGCGGCGCCAGGCGGGAATCCCCCGCCCCAGCACCAGGATCAGGAGCATCGCGCCCGCGCCGCCCACCAGCACCCGCCGGTCGCGCGGCGACAGTCCGCCCATCACGGTGCACCTCCCGCGCTGTCCGCCTCAGCCGGCGCGCTTGCCGCCACCGGCGACGGACCGCGCCGGCCCGGCTCGATCGCGAAGCGGATGGTGACGCGCTCCAGTTCCCGCCCCAGCAGCGACTCGCGCGTGACGGGTCCCACGATCTCCGGCGACACCAGACCCGGCACCTTCTCCAGCGGCTGCACCACCGCCTCCGCGCGCGGCGACAGGGCGACCAGCGAGCCGCCCGCCGTATCCACGCGCAGGGTGATGAGCGCACTCCCCGCCGGAAGCGCGGCGGTCAGGTCGGACAGCAGGAGCAGCGGCGAGTACGAGCCCGCGCCGAACGCGGCGGCTTCGCGCAGCCCGGCGGTGACGCGCACCAGTTCCCGTTCGGTTTCCGCCGCGGCGCGGTGGCGCGACTGCACCTTGGCGATGCGCGCGGCGGCCTCGTCTTCCGCGCGCATGGCGCGGAGAGCGGGGGCCAAGGCGGTAAACGTCAGCGCGGCCAGCGCGGCCGCAGCGGCCACGGCCACCCGCCAGCGCGGCACCGTACCCGGCCCGCCACCGGCCGGACGCAGCGCCAGCGGCTCCCACGCGGGGAGCGCGGCGGCGCCGTACGCATCCGCGTACTGCCACGCATCCTCCCCCAGCCGCGCGAGCGCGGGGACCACGGGGGGCGGGACGATGGCGGTGCCTTCCGGAAGCCGCCGCACGGAGGCCAGTTCCGTCACCGCGTACCGCGCCTCCACCGTCCACCCCCCATCCGCCCAGACGACCTCGCCGTCCGTCAGCGCGTGGCCCAGCACGGCGAGCGACGGGACGTAGCGGTCCACGCGCAGCCCGGCGGCGCGGCAGGCGGCATCCACCTCGCGCAGCACCCGCTCGTCCAGCGCGGCGGCCCACACCACGCCGGGCTCCACCATCCGCACCCCCGTGGTGGCCAGCGGCACGCCGTTGCGCAGAAAGAAGCGCGAGACGCCTTCACGGACGATTTCCGCCAGCATGCGTGCATCGTCCAGCGGCGGCAGCCCGCCGATGCGCCGCGTCTGCGAGCGCGACGGGCCCAGCGCGACGACGACGCGCGGGCGCGGAAAGCGGGGGAGCGGCGCGCCCGCCAGCAGCTCCGCCACGGCGGCCTGCACCCCGCCCTCCGCCATCGTCGTTTCGTTCGCCGCCACGATGCGGCCGCCATTCAGCGCCACCGCGCGGATGCGGTCCGCACCCACGGCAATCCCCAGCGTCACGCTCATTCCGTCCACGTCCTTCGCCGCACCACGGCGGCCCGCGCGGCCGCGCGCACCAGCAGAACCTCCACCACCGACACCGCGGGCGGCGTTCCCACCCCCACCCGCGCCTGGACGATCCACGCGTCGGGCTCCACCGTGGCGGCGGCCACGAACTCCGGGTAGCGGCGCAGGATCTCGTCGCGCGCGCCGGGAGAAAGGCTGCCGGGAAAGGCGGCCAGGTCGCGCACCGCGTCGCCGCGCATCCGCATCTCCCCCAGCCGCGCGGCCGCCTCCATGGAAAAGCCGGGGAGCGCGGCCAGCACCGCCGCGGGGGCGTGGTTCAGCGGCACGCGGCCGGGGTCCACGGTCAGCAGACTGTCGATTCCCGGCAACCGGTTCCAGCCACGCACGTACAGCACCTCGCGGCCGTCCGCCAGCGGGCCGTTGCGGGGCGCGCGCAGCCCGTTGGCCGCGTACCACGCCGCCTCGGCGCCCAGCGGGCGGGGCGTGGCGTCCTCGTCCCGCCAGTCCGCGAGCGCGTCGGCCAGCGAGTCCACCGCGCTCTCCCTCGCTCCCGCCGCGCGCAGAAAGCGCCGCAGCCCGTCCTCCGGCACCATGTTGACGTCCAGCGCCGCGCCGGCCGCGCGCAGACGGACGTCGCACCCCGTTCCCGCCAGCAGGTTGGATTCGGCGATGATGCGGTCCATCCGCGCCCACACCGTCAGCCCGGGAAGCTCGGAGCCGGGCGCGCGCAGCGCCTCGGCGACGGCGGCGCGCGCCCGTTCCAGGCATCCTTCCGCCCGCCACGCCGCGTCCGCCCCGTCCGCGCGGTTGCGCGACGACGCCACCGCCTCGCGCGCGGCCAGTCCGCCGGCGAGCGCCAGCGCCGACATGCCGACCACGATCCACAGCACCGCGACCAGTGCGAATCCGCCACGGGACGGACGGCCGATCATCCCCATCACCCGCGCTCCCCGATGCGGATGATGCTGGTGTCGCCGTCGATGACGATGCCCAGCGCCAGCGGCGCGGTGATGCTGGATCCCCATTCGCGCACCCACGCGCCGCCGGAGGCCGCGTCGCGGAGGTACAGAATCTCGCCCGCCCGGAAGCCGCGGCGCAGCGGAATCAGTTCGCCCGTGGAAAGGGTGAGCGCGAGCGCGCTGCCACTGTCCGCGGTGATGATGCCGAGCGACGCCTCACACGATTCCAGCCATCCGTCGGGCACCTCGCACCAGGTGCGGAAGTGCGCCACGCGCGGCTCTCCGGCAAAGCGCACCTCCGCGCCCGGCACGCCGGATACCTGCAGCCGCCCGGCGAGGGTGCGCAGCAGCACGTCCGCGTTCCCCTCGCGGTCCGCGTCGCGCGCGGCGGCGGCAATGCGGTCGCCGCCGTCCGCGATCTGCCCCAGCAGCGCGCGCGCGCCGGCCAGGACGATGGTGGTGACCACGATGGCCACCATCACCTCCACCAGCGTAAAGCCCGTCTGCCTGCGGAGTTGCGGATCAGGAACCAAAGCCACGGACGCTGTCGGGACGGAAAAGGGAGGTGCGGAGGAGCACGCGGGCACCGGTGCTGTCGCGAAGGGTGAGGTCGTACACTTCCTGGGCGGGGCGCTGGACCTCCAGCCGCCACGGACCCTGCGGCCGGTCTCCCAGGCGCCGGTCCAGGTCCCCGCGCGACCACAGCGCGGCGGCGTGAAAGAAGGCGGATGCGCGGCGCGCCTCGGTGTCGGCCTGCTCCGCGCGGCGCACGGCGTCCGCGGCCTGCGCCACGGCCGTGACCGCCGCGGTTCCCGCCACGGCGAGGATGGCCATGGCGACGATCGCTTCCAGCAGCACGGCGCCGCGCCTATCGAGCCGCACGCGGTCTCCCCGTCAGCGGGTCCAGCCCCAGCGCGGAGTCCGCGCGCACGCTGCCGTCCGGCAGGGCGAGAAGGAACCGCGCGGTATCGTTCATCATCACCGAAAGCGCCACCGGCCGCCGTGTGCGCAGTGCCTGGGAACGCGCCGCGGCGATCTGCGCGCCGGGGCCGGGTTCCTCCGCCTCACCTCCCAGCGACCCCGCGGCCAGACCGACCACGCCCGCCATGATCCCCAGGATGACGAGGACGACGAGCAGTTCGATCAGCGTCGTCCCGCGCCGCCCGATGGTCATCTCGATCGGCGTCGTTCCGCGCCGCCCGATCATCACCGCCGTCACGTGGGGCGCACGCTGTAGACGGCCTGCAGCAGCGCGGCCGCTACCAGGGCGACCACTCCGCCGAACGCCAGGATCATCAGCGGCTCCAGCACGCGGACCGCGCCGCGTACCCGCTCTTCCGCGCGGGCGCTCTCGATGCGCGACGCGTGGGACAGCATGGAGGCCAGCCGCCCGCTTTCCTCCCCCGTGCGGATCAGGCGCACCGCGGTCGGGGTGGAGGCGTCCGCCCGGTCCAGCGCCGCCGCGATCGAGTGCCCGGCCACCACCTGCTCGCGAGCCGCCAGAATGCGGGACGCCAGCGCCTCGTCCCCCGTGGCGCGGGCGGCGTGCATGAGTGCGGGGGCCAGCGGAACGCCGCTTTCCAGCAGCGCCGCGAGCGCCGCGCAGAACCGGCCCACCGCGCCCGCCCGCCGCACCCCGCCGATCATCGGCACGCCCAGCAGAAAGGCGTGCCAGCGGCCCAGCCCCGCGGGCGTGGACGTCCACATCCGCCACAGGAGGATCAGCGCCAGCAGGGTGAAGACGCCCGGGATGGCGCCCGCCCGCGCCGCCTGCGCGATGCCCAGGACGAGGCGCGCCGAGCGGGGCATCTCCTGCCCCAGCGTCTGCAGGATGGTGGCGAAGCGCGGCAGGACAAAGCCGACCAGGAGGACGACGGAGGCCGATCCCGCGCCGGCGAGCAGGAGCGGGTACGCCAGCGCCCCGCGGACGGCACGCCGCGTTTCCGCCGAGTGCTCCATCAGTTCCGCCGCGCGCTCCACCGCCGCCGCCAGTCCGGTTCCCGCCTCCCCCGCCTGAACCAGGCCCAGGACGAGCGGTGGAAAGGCGACGGGCGCGGCCGACATCGCCGCGGCCAGCGTGCTCCCCTGCTTGACCGCGTCGCGCAGCGGGGGGAGCGCGGGCTTCCACGCGGCGGGGACGAGATCGTCCATTGCCGCCAGCGCGCGGGCCAGCGGCAGGCCGCTTTCCAGCAGGGTGGAAAGGACGCGCAGCCCGAGCGCCAGGTCGGGAACGGAGATGCGCGCGCCGGCCGGAGAGGCGCCGCGCTCCATCCGCACTTCCACCGGAAAGAGCCCGCGCGCGGCCAGCAGGTCGCGCGCGGCGTCGGCGCTGTCAGCGCGCAGGGTGCCCGCTTCCATCCGCCCGCTGCGGTGCGCCGCGCGGTAGGCGAAGGTGGCGCTCCCCGAACTCACTTGCCGGCGCCCTCTTCCGCGCTCCACGAAGTGACGTCGGCGTCCTCCCCTTCCCCGCCCTCGCGGCCGTCGCGGCCCAGCGAGGACAGGTCGTACCCCTGCGGATCGTGTACGCCGGGGGAGACGTAGACGTACGGCTTGTCCCACGCATCCAGCGGCACGGCGCGCTTCAGGTACGGGCCGCGCCACCGGGGGGGGCGCTGGCCGGCCACCGGTTCCGTCCGCAGCGCGGCGAGCCCCTGCTCCGTCGTGGGATAGGCGTGGTTGTCCAGGCGATAGCCGTCCAGCGCGGCGCCCAGCATTTCGATCTGCTGCCGCGTGGCGCTGGTGTTGGCGTCGCCCAGGCTCTTGAAGATCTCCGGCCCCACCACCGCCGCCAGCACGGCGATGATGGCGATGACCACGAGCATCTCGATCAGCGTAAAGCCGTCGCGCCCGCCCCGCGGCCGCTTACTCCTGTACCACACGAAGCACCTCCTCCACCGTGGTGATTCCGTCCTTTACCCGCGCCCATCCGTCCGCGCGCATGGGCGTCATTCCCGCGCGGCGCGCCGCCTCGCGCATTTCCGCCCGCGGCGCGCGGCGGATCACGCCCTCGCGCAGCACGTCATCCATCACCAGAAGCTCGTAGACGCCGGTCCGGCCGCGGTACCCGGTTCCGCGGCACGCCGGGCACCCGGTTCCGCGCACGAAGGCAGCGGGAAGGGTGTCATCGTCCCCCGCCAGGCGGCGGACGGCGTCGCGCGGCGGATCGTACGTTTCCAGGCACCGGTCGCACACGCGGCGGACGAGGCGCTGGGCCAGGATGCCGTCCAGCGTGGCGGCGACCAGGTAGTCGGGAATCCCCAGGTCCAGCAGCCGGGCCAGCGCGCTCACCGCGTCGTTGGTGTGCAGGGTCGAGAACACCAGGTGGCCGGTCATCGCGGCCTGTACGGCGATCTCCGCCGTTTCCGGATCGCGCATCTCGCCCACCATGATGACGTCCGGGTCCTGGCGCAGAATGGATCGCAGCGCCGCGCCGAACGTCACTCCGGCCTGCCGGTGCACGGGGACCTGCGCCACGCCGGGAAGCTGGTATTCCACCGGATCTTCCACGGTGATGACCTTTTCCCCCCGCGTGTCGCGCAGGCCCAGCGCGGCGTACAGCGTGGTGGTCTTGCCCGAGCCGGTGGGCCCGGTCACCAGGATCATCCCGTGCGGCTTGCGGGCGAGCGCTTCCATCCCGATGCGGACATTGGCGGGCATCCCCAGTTCGCCCAGCGCCACCGGGCGCCCGCCGCGGTCCAGCAGGCGCAGGACCACGCTTTCGCCGAACATGGTGGGGACGGTGGATACGCGCAGGTCCAGTTCGCGGCTTTCCAGGCGCACGCGAATGCGGCCGTCCTGCGGGCGGCGGCGCTCGCTGATGTCCAGCTCCGCCAGCAGCTTGATGCGGCTGACGATGGCGTGGTGCAGTTCCGCCGGCGCCTCGGGCGCGGGCGCCAGCACGCCGTCCAGGCGAAAGCGCGCGGTAAGGCCGCTGCGCTCCGCTTCCAGGTGGATGTCGCTGGCGCCCGCGTCGTATGCGTCACGAACGAGCAGGTTGACGTAGCGGATGACGGGCGGCTGGTTGGCCAGGTCGCGCACGTCGGCGGCCAGGTCGTCGCCGTCGGGATTCACCTGCGCCAGCTCGATGAGCCGGTCCGAGCGGGTGGCCAGCCGCTCGATCATCTGCTCCACCTCCGCGGCCGACGCGCGCTCCAGCCGCACCTCGCGGCCGTACGCCCAGGCCAGGTCGTCGGCGGCGTCGGTCAGCGCGTTGTCGGCGGCGGCGACCACCAGCACGCCCTCCGGCGAAACCTCGCGGGGGCAGAGCCGGTGGTGCAGCAGAAAATCGCGGGAGATCCCTTCGGCGAGCGAAACGTCTGCGGACATCCAAGGCGGGGAAACGCGCGGAATTGACCATGGCCGCCGGGTGGCGCGAAGCGGCGGAAGTGATGGTCGCACAGGAACGTAACGGGGGCGGCGGAACCCGACAAGCGGCCCGCGGAAAGGCGTTCAAAGGATACACCACCGGCCGTTTCGCGCGCTCTGGCCACCGCCGGCGCGTTCTGTCGCGATCCGCGCGCACGCATCCAGCGGCCCCGTTCCGGGGTGCGGATTGACCGAAGCGGCGCGCCCGTCTTTCCGCATTGCAGGCCGTCGCGGCGTCGAGCGGCGGGGTCGCGGATCCGGGGCCGGGCGAATGGAATATGGCCACGAACTTGCGCCTTTTGCGCGCCGGGAGCGCATCGCACCGATGGGCCCGCGCCGCGGCTTCCCGCATCCACCGATCAACAGGAACGTCATCGATGAAGTCGCAGACCGAAGCCAGGCTGGAGGCGCTGGGCCTGGTTCTGCCGGAGCCGTTCACCGCGCCGTCCGGCCGGCCGTATCCGTTCTCGTGGGTGCGCGTGCAGGGGAGCCGCGTGTTCGTTTCCGGCCATCTGCCGCAGATGCCGGATGGCTCGCTCGCCGAGCCGCTGGGCAAGGTGGGCGCCGAGGTTTCCGTCGATCAGGCGGTCGGCGCGGCGCGTCTCGTGGCGCTGGCGACCATCAGCAGCCTGAAGCGCGCGGTGGGCGACCTGGACCGGCTCGTGTGGCTGCGGGTGTTCGGGATGGTGAACGTGGCGCCGGGTTTCGAGGACATCCCGACAGTCGTGAACGGCTTTTCGGAGCTGATCCGCGACGTGTTCGGCCCGGAGCGCGGCAACCACGCACGCAGTGCGGTCGGCATGGCGCAGCTCCCCTTTCGCGTCCCCGTGGAGATCGAAGCTGAACTGGAACTGGTGGACTGATTCGACCTGATCCGCCTACCGGGCGGTTCTCTCCCGCTGAAACAGATCCGTCCCGAGCGATCCCGCGGGCCTGCTCGATGATCGCGCCCGCCACGGCTTGGCCATCCCCGAACCGCGCCTGAAGCCGAAACCGCTGGTCCCGGACGAAAAAATCCCCGGGCCGCGCGTGGGCGCGGCCCGGGGACAGTGGGTCGGGTGGGGCTCGAACCCACGACCATTCGGTTAAAAGCCGAGTGCTCTACCGGCTGAGCTACCGACCCGCACTGCGGAGAAGATAGCGAAGCGCGCCGTTCCCATCAACCGCCATCACGCGGTTGCGGATTACGGTCAGAGCACGGCCTGCATGGCGGGCGTATCCACGTACGTCTCAAACCGGCTCACCTTGCCGCCGCGAAGCTCAAACACGTGCACCACGCGCACGTCGAACGCCGTCCCGGTGCGCCTCGCCATCCCGCGCGTCCGCCCGATGACAATCACGCGACTCCCCGCCGCGAACACCTCCTGCACCTCCACGCGCGAATCCACGCGCTGCATGAGCCGCAGAAAGAACTCGCGCGCGTCATCCATTCCCCGCCACGTGCCGCCCCACGGAAGCTCGGTCGTCTGCTCGATGACGACGTCCTGCGTAAGGGTGCTGAACACGTCCAGAATGTCGCCCCGCCCGAATGCGTCGTACAGCGCGCGGATCAGCCCGATCGCGGCGTCGCTGTCAGCGGCGCTGGTCGCGGGCGGGCGGGCGACGCCGGCAAGCGAGATGGAATCGGTCGCGAGCATGGCGTCTCCGGTGTGCATGGCGCGGGGATAATCAACAGGATCTTTCCGGAAAAGATCGGGCGAGGACGACCAGGGCGCATGGGTCAAGCGAACCAGACGCCATCCGCCACCGCGCGGGCGATTCAGTCCGCGCGCACGTCCAGCCCCAGCGCCTGGGCGAGGGTGATCGTCTGGTCGATGGTGATGATGGCGCCGCGCAGCTGCTCGCGGTCCGGGGTGAACGCGCTCAGATCGCTGCCGCGCAGATCGCACTCCACGAAGTCCGCGCCGTGGAGCCACGCGCCCGACAAGTCCACGTCGCGCAGTGACGATCCCTGGCAGCGTGCGTTGGTGAGGTCCGCCTCGCGCATGCGGACGCCCTGGAACGACGCGGCGCGCAGATCGGCGCCCGCCATCCCTACGAGCGACCAGTTGCCGCCGATGACCTTCATCGCGTCGAAGTTGCAGCGGTTGAAGCGGCTTCCCACGAACTTGCAGTCGCTGAAGCGGGCATCGTAGAACTTGCACCCGGCAAAGGTGCAGTTGACGAACGCGGCCCCGTCGTGCGCGGAGACGTTGAACTTGACGTTGCGAAAGGTGCAGTCCGAGAACACGGCGCCGCTGTTCTCCACCTCGGTCATGTCCAGGTCCACGAACATCACCTTTTCGTGCGTCTGGCCGGAGATGTCGAGCCCGCTCCAGTCCGCCGTCACGCGGGTGGTGGTTTCCGGCGCGGGGGCCTGCTTGCGGTCAGCCATGATGGATTCCGCGGATCGGGGCGCCGGAAGATCGGTTCACGTCAGCGTTGCGCATGAATGGAGAAACGGTTCGGGAAACGGCGAGTACCCGGTGCGGGTGCGCGGGAAATGTACCCGGGCGGGAGGAAAAGGAGCAAAGGAAGGCGCACGAAGCGGCCAATGTGTCGGTGGAGGAACAGACCGGAAGTGAAGGAATCGTCTCACGGCGGGCGAGGTTCAGGGCGGCCCCCACCCGGGCCGGCACCACCGGCCCACCCTCCCCCAAAAAAGACTGGGGGAGGGTTGTTGGCGGCGGCGGATTCGGTGCCGAACGCATAGGATCGCTCCTGCTCCGACTCCCTTGAGCGAATGAATCCGCCGCTCTGAAAGCGGTAAGCCCCGACTCGTGGCCGCTGACGCGTCCACGATCGGGGCTTCAACTGCGTTCGGGAGTGCCGGCATCCCAAGGGCGCAGTCCGCGAAGGCGGACTTCGTGTGCTTCGAGGCGCGGTTTCAACCGCCGGGCGAGAACCCTCCCCGCTCGCCGATCTATCCTCCACTCCACACTGGGGTGTGCTCCCTCTCCCACATCCGTTCGTGGGAGAGGGTCGTCGTGCGCAGCACGCGGGGTGAGGGGCCACACCGTCCGCGCCAACCCGTCACCTCCAGACACGAAAAAGGACGGCTTCCCCCGAAGCCGCCCTTCTTCGCCCCATCCACAATCCCCACATCCCAGAGAATCACCCCAATCCCACATCATCAACCGCCACATCAACACTTCCTCATGAACGCTGTCTCACCGCGGCTCCACGACGATGCCGAGCGGAACGCGCCGCCATGCCGTGTGCCGCACCACCGATCCGCGCAGCGGCCGAACGAGGAGCTGGCCGGAGATGCCGCCGTCCAGCAGCATGGCGCGGCGGCAGCCCAGGCCGCCCATCAGCCCCGCCATCTCCGGCACCGTGAACCCCAGCGGTGCCGTGGATGCCGCGCCGCCCAGCCCGTCGAACCGCGTGAGCGCCACCAGAATGCGCCCGTCCCGCAGTTCGCCGATGGCCAGCCGGCCATCGCGGTGCGCCAGGTCGATCTCGCGTGCGCCAGGGCGGAGCGCCGCCGGCACCTGTCCATCTCCCGCCAGCAGCGCGGGATACGACTGGATGGCGTTCACCACGCCGCCCGCCCGCCGCACCGCCGCGATGCTGTCCGGCGGCACGAAGCGCACGCTGCCGGCACGGTCCGTCACCAGCGCCATCGAGAGCGGGCCGCGGCCGGGCGCCCGCACCTCGCGCCCATCCACCACCGTCCATCCCCACGGCGTGCCGCCGGTGAACTGGCCGGCGTTGAAGGCGACGGCTACTCCCGCACCCGCGCTGTCCACCGTCCACGCGCCCGCCATTCCGTCCGGCGCGCGCGCCTCGCGCAGTCCCAGCCGGTGCACGCGCGGGTCGATGCGCACCAGCACCACGCGCACCCGCCACGCCTCACCACTTCCCGCCACGCGGAGCTCCGCCGTCTCCACGCCGGGGCGAATGGTCCGCCAGCGCGCGGCGGAGGCGAGGGCGGGCGCCCCGCCCGTCCACCGCGCCGGGGCGGCCTCCGCGCGCCAGAACGGCCGCCACCCATCCGCCGTGCGGACGGCGAGTCCCGCCTGCGCGGCGAGCCCGGCGGGAAGCGCCGCGGCCAGCGCCAGGGAGGCGGCCGCGGCGCGCAGGCTACGAGCGAAGCTGTTCTTCACGGCCCGCCAGCCCCGTGGCGCCCTCCAGCGCGCGGCGCTCCTCCGCCGTGAACCCGCCCTGCCGCCCGTGCGAAAGCACCCACGGCGCGATCCGCTCACGCAGCACGGCAAACTGGCGGATGGTGAACTGTCCCGCGTCCGCCGCGGCGCCGGCCACCAGGTCGCCGGCGTTGTCCAGCCGGCTGATGGCCTGATACGCCGCATTGGGGCGCTGTCCGCACGCCGCCGTGTAGTCCGCCGCGGCGCCCTGCGCCACCACCATGGAGTCCGTCAGGCGGCGGTACGTGGTCGTGTCGCCGCGCAGCAGCGCCTGCGAGATGCGGACGGCGAGCCCCAGGTTCTCGGACGCGGCGGCGGCCTCGGACTGCTGGCGGTTCTCGTCCGCGCGCGAGGTGCACCGCTCGTAGCGCTCCACCTCGGCGCGCAGGGAGCCGGCGGCGGCGCGCTCACCCGCAAGCCGCTGCCGCTGCGAGGCTTCCGCATCCAGCGCGGCGATGAAGCGCGTCACCACCTGCGGCGTGATTTCCAGCGTTTCGTCGTTGAACTCGGGCGCGCGCGCCCCGTTGGACGACGGCAGGCCGACCGCCTGGCCGGCGGCGTTCCCCGCGGCGCGGGCGGCGGCGCGGCGGGCCAGACCGCCGAGCTGCGCGTCCGCCGGCGCGGCGATCGACAGGGCGGCGGCGGAAAGGATCAGGGTGCGGAGCAGAGAGCGCATGGGCGAAAGCCTCGAGAGTGATGTCGTCGGATGGAAAGCCCGGCCCGTGCCGGACGGTGACAAAGCTGCAACTCTCGACCGCGGCCCGCGTGGGTAGATCGCACTAGGGAAAGTGCGTAAGTGCTGGGTGCGGGGTGCGTGAGTGCGAAAACGGCAGCGCCCGACGCAAGCGTGAGGGCGATCGGTTGTCGGTCGTCTTCGACGTCGCACTCACGCACTCACGCACCCAGCACTCACGCACTTGTTCTCGCACCCCGCACTCACGCACTCACACACTTCCCTTATCTCTCACCAAGACTTGTACATCCGCCCCCGCGCGCCTACTTTTCCCTCCCGGACGCGGCCATCGCGCGTCCGCCCCGCCCTGCCCCGCTGGACCTCCTCCGTACTCGGCCATGCAGTCCACCAGCAGTCCCATTCCGGTCATCTCCCAGACGCTGCTCGACGCCGCGCTCCTGGAGCTCGCCCGCCGCGTTCCCGCGTCCTCGTTCGCCGCGGAAATCCGCTGCCTGCTGCGCGTTGCCGCGATGGCGACCGATGCGCGGTCCGCCTCGCTCTGGCTGTGCGCGGACGACGGCCAGACGCTCCGCTGCGCCGAACGATTCCACACCGATTCCGCCACGTGGGATAAAGGCGCCGAGTCGCGCGGCGCGTGGCCGGGCACCTCGTCGCTCGCGGAGCGGCGGTGGGCGACGGACCACCTGGCGCGGCTCTCCGCGGAGGGCGGCGCGGACGTAATCGCGCTGGACGCGGGCGTGTGGAGCGGCGGCGCGCTGGCCGGCTTCATTCGCCTGGAGCGCGGCGCGGACCGCCCATGGACGGACGCGGAGGGCGCATTTTCCGCCACGCTCGCGGACCGCGCGGGCGCCGCCTACCACGCATCCGCCGGAATGGATGCGGATGCGCGACCTGGTGCCCGCGGCGAGGACGGGGCGGAACCGGCCGCGGGCGTGGGAAGCCGGGAAGAGGACGGAACGGCCGACCGCGCCGCCGAGCAGGCGGAGGCCGAGGCGGCGCTGCGCGCGTCGGAGGAGAGCTATCGGACGATCTTTCAGACCAGCAACGACGCCATCTTCATCACCGATCCCGTCACGGGCGCGATGGTGGATGCCAACGACCGCGCCTGTGAACTGGTTGCCGCCTCCCGCGACGAGCTGCGGCGCGATCCGGCCGCCATCCTCTGGAACGGCCCCGCGCCTTTCACGCCGGAGCTGGCGATGGAGCAGACTGCGCGCGCCATGGCGGGAGAAGCGCAGCGGTTCGAGTGGATGAGCATCCACCGGCACACCGGCGGCGAAGTGTGGGGCGAGGTCAGCCTGCAGCGCGTCGTGCTCAACGGCCAGGACCGGGTGATGGCCGTCGTCCGGGACATCGGTGAGCGGAAGCGCGCGGAGCAGGCGCTGCGCACCAGCGAAGAGAGCTATCGGGCGATCTTTGAAAGCAGCAACGACGCGATCTTTGTCCACGACCTGGCCACGGGCGCGGTGCTGGATGCCAACGCCCGCGCCTGCGAACTGGGCGGCGTGTCGCTGGATGAACTGCGCGCCAGCGGCCTCGGCGTCATCGCCAGCGGCCCGCCGCCGTTCACGGAGGAGCGCGCCGCGGAGTATCTGCAGAAGGCGGCCACGGGAGAGCCGCAGCGCTTTGAGTGGATGACGCCGCACCCGGAAACGGGCGAGGAGATGTGGGTGGAGGTGGGCCTGCAGCGCGTCAGCATCCGCGGCGAGGAGCGGCTGCTGGCGCTCGTCCGCGACATCCGCGAGCGCAAGGCGGCGGAAGAAGCGATGCGGCAGTCGGAGCTCAGCTACCGCACCCTCTTCCAGATCTCGTCCGAGGCGATGTGGGTGCACGACCTGGAAACGGGCGCGTTCCTGGAGGTCAACCAGGCCGCGTGCGACCTGTACGGCTACACGGAGGAGGAAACGCTGGCGCTCGGAGTGGAGGGCATCTCGTGGGACGAGGCGCCGTACACCATCGAGCACGCCCGCGAGTACATCCGCCGCGCCGTCGCTGGCGAGCCGCAGCGGTTCGAGTGGAAGGGGCGCCGCAAGGACGGCAAGGCCAACTGGGCCGACATGCAGCTGCGGCGCGTCACCATCAACGGCGTAGACCGCCTGCTGGCCAACGGCCGCGACATCAGCGACCGCCTGCGCTACGAGGCGGAGCTTCGCCGCGCCAACGAGCAGTTGGAGCTGCGCGTCGCCGAGCGGACGGGCGAGCTGGCCGCCGCCAACGAGGCGCTGGAGGAAGAGGTAGCCGAGCACGAGGCGGCCAAGGAGGCGCTGCTGGAGCGGACGCACGAGGTGGAAGGCATCTTCCGCGCGCTCCCGGACCTCTTTTTCCGCCTGGGCCCGGACGGAACGATCCTCGACTACCGCGCGGGGAGCCACAACAAGCTCGCCGTCCCGCCCGAGGTCTTCATGTGGAAGCGCATCCAGGACGTGCTTCCTCCCGTGGCGGACGCCACCATGGCGGCTTTGGAGAGGGCGGTGCGCACCAATCAGCTCGCCTCGTTCGAGTACCAGCTGCCCACGCCCGCGGGGATGGGCGACTACGAGGCGCGCGTCGTTCCCGTGCCGGACGGCACGTTCATCACCGTCATCCGCGACGTTACCGACGCCAAGACCGCCCAGCGCGCGCTGCAGGAAAGCGAAGAGCGCTTCCGGCGGATGGTGGCCAACACGTACGACATCATCACCCTGCTGGAGGCGGACGGCAGCGTCCGCTACGAGAACGACGCCATGACGCGCCTCCTGGGCTGGACCAGCGAGGAGCGCGTCGGCCGCAGCATCGCCGACAACATCCATCCCGACGACCTCCCCGTCGTCCGCGAGGCGCTGTCCCGGATCGTCGCCACGCCGGGGCAGGCCGTCACCGTAGAGTACCGGTACCGCGCCAAGGACGGCACGCTGCACTACCTGGAGTCCGTCGGGCGGACGATGTCGGAGCACACGGCGGCGGAGGGCGTCGTCGCCAACTCGCGCGACGTCACCGAAAGCCGTGCCGTGCAGCGCGCGCTCAAGGAGAGCGAGGAGCACTTCCGCACGCTCATCGAGAACTCGTCCGACGTGGCGACCATCAACGACGCGGTCACCGGCGCCGTCCTGTACGCCAGCCCCGCGGCGGAGGTGGTGCTCAGCTGGACGCCGGACGAGCTGGAGGGAACCACGGCCGCCGACTTCGTCCATCCCGACGACGTCCACGCCGTGCACGAGCGGATGCAGGAGCTTCTGCTGGATCCGTCGCAGCCGCAGACCATGCGCTACCGCCACCGGCGGCGCGACGGCGGGTGGATGGTGCTGGAAACGACGGCGCGCATCGTCGTCACGCCCGATGGCGACTACCGGATGGTGGCCAACGCGCGCGACGTCACCGACCGCACGCGGGCGGAAGAGGCGCTGCGCCGCAACGAGGAGCACTTCCGCGCGCTGATCGAGAACGCGCAGGACATCGTACTCATCCTGGACGCCACCGGGCGGATGACGTACCTGAGCCCGCCCATCGAACGCATCCTGGGATGGAGCCCGGCGGAGCTGACGGACCGCAGCGCGTTCGAGTACATGCACCCGGAAGATCAGCCCATCGTCGCGGGCGAACTCGCGCGCGTCCTCGCCGAGCCGGGACTGACGGGAAACGCGGAGTACCGCTTCCGCGACAAGCGCGGCCGGTGGCGCTACATGGAAGCGTTCGGACGCGTGCTGGAGACGGGCGGCGCCGGCATTCCCTCCATCGTCGCCAACGTGCGCGACGTCACCGAGCGCCACGAGGCGGCCGAGGCGCTGCGCAAGAGCGAGGAGCACTTCCGCGCGCTGACGGAAAACGCGTCGGACCTCATTACCGTGCTGAGCGCGGAGGGCACGTACCTGTACCAGAGCCCGTCCGTCCTGCGCCTTCTGGGATTCACCCCGGCGGACATGCTGGGCGTGACGCCGTTCGGATTCATGCACCCGGACGACGTGGAGGCCGCGCGCGAGTCGCTGCGGCGCATGGCGGGCGAACCGGGGACCAGCCACACCGTGCAGATCCGCTTCCGCCATGCGGACGGGGCGTGGCGCGTACTGGAAAGCGTGGGACGCACCCTGCTGCCGGATTCGGCGGATGAGGGGATCGTCGTCATCTCCCGCGACGTCACCGAACGCCGGCGGACAGAAGAAGCGCTGCGCGCCGCGACGGAAGCGGCGGAGCGGGCCAACCGGGCCAAGAGCGAGTTCCTTTCGCGGATGAGCCACGAACTGCGCACGCCCATGAACAGCATCCTGGGCTTCGCGCAGCTCCTTGGCCGGGCGGAGCTGCCATCCAACGACCAGAAGTCGGTGCAGCACATCCTCAAGGCGGGGCGGCACCTGCTGAACCTCATCAACGAGGTGCTGGAGATCGCCCGCATCGAGGCCGGCCGGCACAACCTGTCGCTGGAGCCGGTGCGCGTCACGCCGCTGGTGGAAGAAGCGCTCGGCCTCGTCCGCCCGATGGCGGCCCAGTGGGGCGTGGTGCTGGAACACGGCCCCGCGCCGCGGGACGCCTTTGTGCGCGCGGACCGGCAGCGGCTCGCGCAGGTGCTGCTGAACCTTCTGTCCAACGCCATCAAGTACAACCGCCCCGGCGGCCGCGTGCGCCTGTGGTGCGAGCCGTCCGCGGACGGGCACCTCGTGATCCGCGTGGAGGACGAGGGGCGCGGCATTCCGGCGGAGAACGCGGAGCAGCTCTTTACCCCGTTCGCGCGCCTGGGCGCGGAATCCACCGGCGTGGAGGGAACGGGGCTCGGCCTCGCCCTCAGCCAGCGGCTGACAGAGGCGATGGGCGGCGCGCTCACGCTGGAGCGGTCGTCCGACGAGGGGAGCGTGTTCCGCGTGGAGCTGGGCGGCGCCTCCGATCCACTGGACGCGCTGGATGGCGCCGAGGCGGGTGGATCGCGTGCCGTCCCGGCCGGCCATGGGACGGCGACGCTGCTGTACGTGGAAGACAACCTCGCCAACCTCAGCCTGGTGGAGACCATCCTGCTCAGCCGCCCGGGATGGCGCACACTTCCCGCCCTGCAGGGGCAGATCGGCGTGGAGCTGGCGCGCGAGCACCGGCCGGACCTGATCCTCCTGGACCTGCATCTTCCCGACATCCCGGGGGAGGAAGTGCTGCGCCGCCTGCGCTCCGACGGGCGGACGGCGGGCATCCCCATCGTGGTCATCAGCGCCGACGCCACCCGCGCCACGGCCGAACGGCTGCGCGCGCTCGGGGCGGACGCCTACCTCAGCAAGCCCATCGACGTGGACGAGTTTCTGGAAACCGTGGAACGATTTCTTGCCGCGCGGGAGGGGCTGTGAACGCGCAGACGCCGACGCTGCTGCTGGTGGATGACGAGCCGGCCAACCTGGATCTGCTGGAAGCCATTCTGGGCGGCGCCGGCGTGGGAACGCTGCTGCGCACGCAGAACCCGCTGCGCGCGGTGGAACTGGCGCGCGAGCACGAGCCGGACTTGGTGCTGCTGGACCTGCACATGCCGCGGATGAGCGGCTTCGAGGTGCTGCGCGAGCTTCGGGAGATGACGCCCGCGGGCGACTATCGCCCGGTCCTCGTGCTGACCGCGGACATCACCTCCGAGGCGCGCGACCGCGCGCTGGGCGAGGGCGCGCGCGACTTCCTGACCAAGCCGTTCGACGTGGGCGAGGTGCTGCTGCGCGTGCAGAACCTGCTGGAAACGCGGCGCCTGTACCGGAGCCAGCGCGCCGCACGCCTGGTGGCGGAAACCGCGGCCCTGCGCGCCACGCTGCTGTCCGAGGCGAGCCGCGCGCTGGGCGCCTCGCTGGACAGCGCGACCGCACTGGAGCAGCTGGCGCGCATCCTGGTGCCGCGCATGGCGGACCTGTGCGTCATCGAGCTGGGCGAGGGAGATGGGACGTCGGTTCGCGCCATCGCCCACGCGGATCCGGCGGAGGAGGCGCGTCTGCGTGCGCTGGCGGAAAACGGCTCCCCGCTGGCACCGCTGCTGGGCCGCGCGCGCACCCTCACCCTGCCCCGCCTTCCCGCGCGGATCGGGGAGACGGGGATAGCCTTCATGGGCGTGGAGCCACGGTCGCTGGTGTCGACCCCGCTGCGCGCGGGCGGCCGCGTCATCGGCGCGCTGACGATGATCAGCTTCAGCCCGGAGCGCCGCTACCTGCGCGAAGACCAGGCGCTGGCCGAGGAGCTTGCCGGCCGCGCCGCGCTGGCTTTGGAGAACGCGCGCCTGTTCGCGGACGCGCGCCGGGCGACCGCCGCGCGCGAGCGCATCCTGTCCATCGTCGCGCACGACCTGCGCAACCCATTGGCGAGCATCGCGATGGGGGCGGAGATGGCGCTGCACCTGATGCCGCCGCGTGCGGACAGCTACGCGCGCGAAACGCTCGCCGGCATCCAGGCATCGGCCACGCAGGTGCACCGGCTGGTGGAGGACCTGCTGGATGTCGGCCGGCTGGAGGCGACGGACGCGCCGCTGCAGACCGCCGACCTGTTCGCCATCGATCTGCTGGAGCAGGCGGAGTCCATGCTGCGCCCCCTGGCCGCCGGCCGCGGCCTGGAGCTGCGAATGCAGTGCGCGGACGAGGATCTGCGCGTGCACGCCGATTCCGTTCGCGCCATCCAGGTGCTCTCCAACTTGGTGGGGAACGCGATCAAGTTCACGCCATCCGGCGGCAGCATCACCGTCCGCGCGGAGGCGGCAGCGGGGATGGTGCGCCTGTCCGTCATCGACACGGGCCCGGGCATTCCGGCGGAGCACCTGCCGCACCTCTTTGGCGCCTTCTGGCAGGCGGACCCGGCGGACCGCCGCGGCGCCGGCCTCGGCCTCTCCATCGCCAGCGCCTTGGTGTCGGCGCACGGCGGGCGGATGTGGGTGGAATCGGAGGTGGACGTAGGGACGACGGTACACTTCACCCTTCCCGCCACCGGTACGCCATCCTCCGCCGCCGATTCCATGCAGTACCTGGTGATGGAGCGCGCCTCCCCCGAACCGTCGCGCATCGAGGTGACAATCACGGGCTGACGGACGCGGGTGGATCCCCGGCACGGGCGACTGAAACGCTTGGTGTGAGTTTCTCACCAGCCGAGCAGATCGGCAAAGGCGAGCGGCTGTCGTCCTAGCTGCCTGTTGATCAAGATGCAGGCGTTGTGA